>JAFGTN010000305.1 GCA_016934075.1 Pirellulales bacterium | reverse complement strand
TCCCGAGTTGCTTGTCGGTGCCGGAACGGTGCTCACGCCCGAAAATTTGAAGGCCGCCAAAGACTGCGGAGCCAAGTTCTGTGTCTCGCCGGGGCTCAACCCGGATATTTTGGAAAGAGCTCGACGGCTGGAAATCCCCTTCGTGCCCGGCGTGTGCAATCCCAGTGCTATCGAGCAGGGGCTGGCGATGGGATGCCGCGTGTTGAAATTCTTCCCGGCCGAAGCAGTCGGAGGAGTTAAAATGCTCAAGGCTCTGGCCGGTCCTTACGGCCACATGGGCGTGCGCTTCATCCCCACCGGAGGCGTTAATATGGATAATTTGGCGGATTACCTCTCGCTCGATGTGGTTATTGCCGTGGGCGGAACCTGGATCGCCAAAAAAGAAGATCTGGTCGAAGGACGTTGGCAAGAAATAAAACAGCGATGCAAAGTGGTTGTGAAAAAGGTAGCCGCCGGCAAAGAACCAAAAAACTCACCCGTGCATTGATCTTGACCAGAAGAGGTACTGTTTGTCAAAGAAAGCAATAAGCATACTACGCTGGTAATGTAAGATCGCCAACTTACAATTCATATCCCAAAAACTTCAAGAGTTTAGTGCGGATGCGGTGCTTAAGTTGTCGAGCGTTTGCCAAAGAAAATGTTCCGGTGGCACTGTTGCTGCCATTTACGGGATATCCGAGCAGATTGTCGTCGTAGAATTCCCTCTCGCGGCGGGTAAGTGTAGGGAGAAATTCCGCTAAAGACATATCGGGATGAGAGGTGTCGTGAGGTGTTTTGCCGGCGAGTGCGATGCGTTCACGCTTCTCTCGACGCTTCTCGTCACGAAAATAACGCGACAGCTCGCTTTTGGCCACCGGCATCATGAAAGTGATTAATTGTGCTCCACGGCGATAGTCGTATTTAGATAACAGCTTGGCGTCGTCCTTAATAAGGGTATACCAAACCCTGGCGGCAAGTTCATCAACTAGATTCTTATCAGCATTACCTGGCCCTAGCATGACCTCGATCGAGAATAGCAGGGGATCGTGGCACTGGGAGTAAAGTTCTTCCCAAGCTGCAACCTCTCCGGCGACACAACGCTTTGCCAAAGCAGCGTCGGCTTTCAGGAGTTCGCGGTGAGTCTTCTCGCGAGATTTCGGCGGCCCGTCAAGACTCGGAACCGAGCGGGAATCTTCCGCTGTTTCAGGTTGTAAGCCAGACTGTCTCAAGGACATTTCCCCCTGTTGTGGCTACCTTGGCAGCATTTTTCCTTGGTCGTAAAGAAGTATTGCAGGAAATACTTGAAAATCAACGGTCGAAATTTGTGTTTTTTCGTCCGTTCGAGCTATCATCATGTCTACATCTATAGTTGCAACTCTTCCAGGGTAGTCGTCAACAGCCGCTGAGTCAAGAACCGGGGCTAAATATCTTGGGGGGGCCGTTTCTTATCCAGGTTCGTCAGAGTGTTAAGTGAATGGTGCGGGAGTTTTTCAGGTGGATGCACTGGATCGATTCTTGGTTGCAGGGGCATTATAAAATTATAACAGGATAGTCTGCTGTTCCAAGAATTCTAATTGGAGTTATGCGTATCGAGGCCCGGCAATTTATTATCACAATAGAAATAATGAATGCGGATTTAGATCTCTAGTTGTTGATAAGCGAATGCCGATAAATAGGGGGGGTACAAGCATCGCCCGCCATAATCGAAGGTAGGGTGGCCAATCAAAAAATAAGTCAAACAATACCACAATGGTTATGAGGCAAATCTATCATCTATCGATACTGATTTGCCTTGCCTTGTTCGCAGGAGGCAAGGTCGCGGTGGGGCAAGGATTTACGACCTACACTGTTTACCCAGAGTCATTTGCTTCAGGTATGTCCGATGACGTTAGTGCGAGCCAGATGTGGTTGTTACCTCCGGTCGAGCAAAGTTCTTCGGCGGTTGTACCAGTGGCCGCTGTTGATACTCCCGAAACACTTGTGCAAGCTTGGGACAGGGCGTTGGCGGTAGGTCAGGAATTGAAGGCCAGTCGCTGGAGTGTATCTTCGGCCCGACAGGCGTTGTGTTCCGCGCAGGCGGATCGTTGGCCCACGCTTGCCGTCGAAGGTGGATATGTTGCCCGAAGCGCGTCTCCGGCATTCCAATTCGACATAGGTGGACTCCCGCTTCCCACTAATGAATTTCATTATCGCCAGGATGAAAGCGCTGAGTTTCGCGGCTTGATCAATCTGCCGCTGTATACGAGTGGCCGTATCCAGCACGGTATTGCCGCTGCTCAAGCGGAGGTTGGTTCAACGTCACTGGGAGTAGAGAATGCTCAGAGCGATTTGCTTTTGAGTGTTGTCGAGCGATATGTTGCCGTTCTGCGGGCGGAATACGATCTCGATGTGACAGTCAGTACGGTCCGTAATTTGGAATCTCATGCCCACGATGTGGAAAAGCTTTTCACTCAACGCCAGGTGCCGAAAAACGATTTATTGGCTGCTCGAGTTTCACTGTCCAATGCACGACAGGAGTCAATTCGCGCTAGAACTGCTTTAGATTCCAGCCGCGCAGCCTACAACCGTCTTCTTGACCGGCCGCACATGTCGGAGGTCCGTATCGCTCCGTTGGCGTTGGAGCATGTCGAAGGAGATGTCGAATTGTTTACGGCGCGGGCATTGCAAATGCGTCCTGAGATTTCTCGATACGGGATGCAAATTCAAGCGCTTCGGCATCGGGCTGCCGCTTTGTCGGCAAAGAACAAACCGCATGTCAACCTGCAGGGCAGATATGATTTCGAAGAGAATCGCTATCAAGCGCCGGAAGGGATAGCCACGGTCGGAGTGTTGGTGAATTGGAACGTATTCGACGGCGGTAAAAAAAATTATCAGGCCACCACGCTTTTGCATCGAGCCGAGAGTTTAGCGTGGGCAAAGCGCGACCTCGAGTCGCAGATCGCTTTGGCCGTCCGCCAGGCTTGGTTGGATATCAAGCAAACTCATCAACGCTTGGACGTAACCACAGAAGCAATTGCCCAGGCCGAAGAGAATCTGCGTGTATCGCGAAAACGCTACGCTGCCGGTGCTTGTAATAATACCGAAGTGCTGGATGCCGAGGCTCTGCGAACGCAGGCGTATCGTAATCATCATGATGCTAAATACGACGCGATCCTGGCAGTTTTCCACTTACGGCACGCCATGGGTGATATGTACCGCCATTCGGTTGGGCAATAACCGTTAAAAGGGCTACGAACGGTGTGTTCCGAGCTCTTTTTGGTCTGGATTGGGGTATCGTGCAAGGGAAAAAAATTGACATCCCGTATGCGCGTTCTATTTTTTCAATATCCTTCCTTTGAAGGATCTTGTCGTTTTACTTTTTGTTTGACACAAATGTTGTGTAACTGTTTAATTGGTGGATAGCCCCGATAATTTCGGTCGAGGCGCCGCTGCTTTTTGAGAGCACTATGCTATTCTAGCAGGTCTCTTTGCGGCTGGGCCATGATGAAGTTTGCATTTCACGGGCCGGTTATTACCCATCAATTATGGTATTGCTAAGCGCTGATTGTTCCGGTGCTTGGAGTGTCATCTAAGTTGAACTATTTAATAAGCTCCGAGCATGCCTAGCCGCGGTTTCCGCCAAAGGTGTGGCCGTTATTTTGACGGTTGCAGATGGCTCGGATTGCATATTGATATTTGCAATTCCACTCGCTAGAACCAATGCAAGCGTCGGATCTTCCCGGTGTTTGTTACTGATTGTCCCAATACGCATCAATTTAGCTTTCTCATCTCAAGGCATGGGCATACAATGTCAGTAAGTGAACTATCGTCGGGTACCGTTTCAATTCCCACATCGGTTATATTGCCTCAAGAGCAAACAACGGACGATGTCGAATACAAGATAGCGTCTTCTCGAGAGGAGCGAGCCAATGCTTTTCATCTCGTTTACGAGGCTTATTTGAGAGCCGGCTTGGGGGAATCTAATGCGCATCAGATGCGAGTTACACCATACCACCTGTTAACGACCACCGAGGTGTTTTTAGCGTGTGTTGGCGGCCAAGCCGCTTTTACCATGACTCTTGTCGGCGACGGGGAACTGGGATTGCCGATAGAGGCGGTCTATGGTCCTGAAGTTCAACGCCGCAGAGACAAGGGATTGTGTGTAGGTGAGGTTTCGTGTTTGGCAGACCGTCGAAGTGAATTCAAACGCAGTTTTCCCGTTTTCCTGCGACTTTGCCGTTTTACTGCCCAATATGCTTGGCATATTGGGATGCATCAATTACTGATAGCGGTACATCCCAGGCACGCCAGGTTTTACAAGCGATTCATGGATTTCGAGCCTATCGGCGAACAGCGTTCCTATCCTACAGTCAAGAATAATCCGGCAATCGCCATGATGCTCGACATGGATAGGCTCCACCGTGAAAGATCCGAGTCGTACTATACTCTTTTTGCGCCTGTAATTGATGGAAAGCATCTAAAGCCGCAACCGATCACTGATGAACAGCGCAACTACTTTTCACCGTTGGTCGATTCCAGCTTCAAATTCGCGCCGCTCGGGAACGAAAGTGCTCGCGAACGAAGCACCAGCGATGATACTCTGGTGACAACGGTATAGTACGCACCGCTCTTTTTATGGCGAATATTCCGATTATTCGGATGGCCGCATAGTTTATGGTCCGTGACCTAAACTTATCTTATACCAATTGTATATTGGTCTTGCGCTTTGCTACGTGTTTACCTTGGGGAAAACACGCTGCTTCCAAGAGAAAAGAACGCGATGTTTCAAACTTGATCCCGTATTTATGTGGCCAATAGCTCTAAAAACATTGATTGCCGATAGAGGTAAACTACTGACCGCCTTGGTGGGAGTGGTTTTTTCGATAGTACTGGTTAATGTCCAGGGCGGTCTGTTTCTGGGCTTTATTACCAAGGCCGGCCTATTGGTTGACCACGGCAAGGCTGACATATGGATCGGACACAAGGAAATGCATAACGTCGACTTTCCACGCGACATTCCCCGTCGCTGGCTAAATCGAGTTCGGGGGGTTGACGGCGTCGAGTGTGCCCAGCCCTATCTGATCGGTTGGAGTGATATGACTTTGCCCAGTGGTGGTTTTGAGTCCGTTGTAGTTGTGGGGGTGGATCGTGGAAGTCTGCTGGGTAACGTGTGGAATATGAAAAAGGGACGGGCCGATTCGATTCTGAAAACCGATGGCATAATCGTCGACGAATGCGAGCTTGCAAAACTTGAATTTCCCGAAATGAACGAAGTTCGCGAGTTGGGTGGTCGTCGTGCACGCGTGGTGGGTATGAGTCACGGGGTGATGGGGTTTCTGGTGGCGCCGTATGTTTTCACGACCTTTGATCGTGCTGCGGAATATCTTCGAAAAGCTCCCGAAGTATGCTCTTATATTCTCGTGCAACTTCACGACGGAGCCGATGTGCGGGAAGTCTGCCGGGCCATTCGTCAACGCATGCCCGAAGCAGAAGTGCAACCGAGCAACGTATTCAGCGCGATTTCCACCGATTTCTGGATGATGAGAACCGGCTTGGGAATCAGTTTTGGGGCCGCTACTCTACTGGGTTTGCTGGTTGGCCTGGTAATGGTGGCTGAGACCATGTACGCCATGGTTTTGGATCGTTTAGGTGAATATGGCACACTCAAGGCGATAGGTGCCACCGAAAAGCAGATATTTTCCATCCTTTTGATCCAGGCATTGATGATGGCCACCGCCGGAGCCATTTGTGGTCTGGCCGCAGTTTCTCTGGTTCAATATGCGTTCAGTACACCACGCGCGCCAATCATCATTCCATATTGGCTTTCGCTGGGCGGATGCCTATTGGTGTTGTGCATATGCCTGGTTTCTTCGCTGTTGCCGTATTTGAGAATTAGAAAAGTGGACCCGCACACGGTGTTGCAGTCATGATCGACTATTGTATGCAAAACGATGGTGCGGCGGTTGTTATCGAGGGCCTGGAAAAGTCTTACGGCACGGCCGCGGGCAGTACGCCCGTGCTCAAAGGCGTTGACTTTCTCGTGCGTCGCGGAGAATGTGTATATCTGGCCGGTCCATCCGGAAGCGGTAAAACGACACTTTTGTCGATTATCGGGTGTATTCTTTCGGCCGACCACGGGCGCGTTAGCATTCTCGGTCAAGACGTTTTTGCATTATCCGGAAAGCAAAGGACAGCCTTGCGACGTAATAGTCTGGGATTTGTTTTTCAGCGATTTCATTTGATTCGTGGTCTGACTACGCTCGACAACGTCTGCGTGCCACTGACATTGCAAGGAATCTGTCCGACGTCGGCCAGGAGACGGGCCATGAGCCTGCTGGATGCGGTGGGACTGGCCGATAAGGCGGATAAGCACCCATGTAATCTCAGCGCCGGGCAGTGCCAGCGCGTGGCCCTTGCGCGTGCACTCGTAGGCGATCCGGAACTAATTCTCGCTGATGAACCGACCGCCTCTCTAGATGCCGCCAACGGTCAAGACGTTATGGAACTCTTTCGTCGGCTCACCACCGAAGAAGGCAAAACAGTAGTGTTGGTAACCCACGACCAGCGAATATTCCGTTTTGCCGACAGGGTCTTTTGGTTGGAGAACGGTTGCGCAGTGGAAAACTCACGCGAGGCACAAAGCAAATCACAAGGCAGTGGCGAAACCGGCAGCGAACAGCCGCTTTATGCGGTGTCATGCGATAAAAGTAATGGAGAATAAAAAGACATGACGAAGTATCTGCTTCTTAGCATCGGCGTTACGGTAGTCCTGATTTTGGGTTTCATGATCGACGTACAGTCTCGTACGCCTGTGATGCGTCCCAGTCAATCGTTGCTGAACGATAAAATATATGCGGTAGGACGAATCGAAGCAGCAACGCCCGAGATCGAACTGCGCGGCCGGCAGGGCGGTCGGATCGCGGAGATTTTAGTTCAAGAAGGGCAAACTGTTGAAGCGGGCGAAGTTCTCTTGCGTATCGAAGATGGCCTATACCGTGAAGAAGTTAATTTGGCCGCTGCCGAACTTGGACTTGCAAAAGCAAGTTTAGAGCATTTGATTAATGGGGCACATCCTCACCGTCGTGTCGAAACGGGAGCCTTATATCGAGCGAAACTTGCCGAGTATGAACGGGCCAAGCTTTCCTGGCAGCGCATCAATAAGCTGGTTCAGGATGATGCTGTTTCGCAACAGAAAGCCGATGACCAGAGGACCTTGCTAGATGCCCTTGCCGCCGAAGTAGAAGCCGCGAAGGCACGCATGGAGTACATCGAAGCTCCCGCTCGAGCCGACGAAGTGAAAATGGAGGAAGCCCGTGTCAAGGCGGCACAAGCTAAGCTGGAACTGGCCAAGGTGCGGCTGAAATGGGCAGAGTTGAGGGCACCCATCAGTGGCCAGATACTCAAGATCGATGTCGAGCCGGGCGAATTGATTGGTCCGGATACACCACGGCCTGCAGTTGTTATGGCAGACACGAGCCGCTTTCTCGTACGAGCTTTTGTCGAAGAACTCGACGCGCCTCGCGTGAGCTTAGGTATGACCGCCAATATCCGGGCCGATGGCTTCCCCGGCCGAGAATTCAAGGGGCACGTTGTCCGTCTCAGTCCGAAGATGGGGCGTAAAGAATTGTGGAGTGACCAACCGACCGAACGTTATGATACCAAAACACGAGAGATTTGGATTGAATTGGAGGAAAACGATCAGTGGGTAGTCGGCTTGAGGTTGGATGTAACGTTATTGATCGAAGAAAGTAGCGGTTAAGGCTGGGGCGAATAATCAACTGTTAATGGCTCATATTTACGTTTCATATGCTCTTGTGCCAGTGTTATAGAACGCGTACAATTCTGCCCCTTTGCAATGAGCTAATCGGTAAAAGTATCGCAAACCCCGTCTTTGGTGGCAGCCGTTAAAATTTGCCAGGGGGCTTTTTTTTGACAGGGCATTTGTGGTTAAATACAGGGTATATAAACGCTGTCTAACGTGAAAAGCCTTTTCTCTTAGAGCCAGGAACAGTCAATAGCTTACAAATGACGTGGAAACATAAGTTTTTAAGCTTATTGGACCACGGTTGTACTACCGATTGAATTCTAGTGGGTAAATGTTTTGTGCACGGAATAGCATGTCAAGGGATATTATTGTCAAAACACTGATCGAAAATGATTGCACTGTAGGCTTGGTGCAGTTTTCTGTCTTGTAGAGTGGAGTTATATATGGGTGTCTCATCCGCGCATGTCTCAAGGATACCCTTACAGGGAATCCGACGACAGGTAGTTTCGGCAGAGACGCCGATCCATTCATGTGAAGGTAGTTTCACAGTTCGCCGTCCCACTCGGCGGATTGCATCCGAGGGAAACACAACATTCGAAATTGCTTTTCGGCGTGCAGAACTCAAAGCCGCGCTCGAGTTGGTTTACCGTGCGTATATCAGATCCAGTCTGATTCATATGAGTAAACATAAGATTCGAGTGACTCCCTATCATGCTCTACCGACTACCGAAGTGTTTGTGGCGAAAGATCACGGAGAGATTGTTTGTACGATGAGCCTGGTGCGTGATGCCGGGCTGGGACTGCCGATGGAGTCTATTTACGACAAGGAAATCAATCAACATCGGCGACGGGGTTTAAAATTAGCCGAGGTTTCATGCCTGGCTTTTGACCGCAAAAGCGAAGCCTGTTCTTTTTCAGAGATATCGCGTTTAATGGCTTTTACGGCTCAGTGTGCTGTTCGACGCGGAGTCCACCAACTTGTGATTGCCGTTCATCCTCGCCACGCCGCGTTCTATCATCGTTTTTTGGCCTTTGAACCGATTGGCGAAGAGAAGACATACGATGCGGTTCGCGGTAAACCGGCTGTTGCTATGGCGTTGGACTTGATACAATTGCAAATCGATCATCCAAAAGCTTACAGGCGTCTGTTCGGAAAGCCGTTCCCAGGAGAAGTGTTGCGTTATAAACCTATATCACCGTCTCTGTGTTACGAACTACGCTCTCTTGCAGCAAAGACCCAAGCGGCCGACAGTTGTGGAATATCCAAATTGGTGCCGGCGTGTGCGTAGCTTCTGCTTGAGAAAGTAATATCAGCCTGTCGATAATCTCTTGTCTTTCATCCGGGCTGTCAATAAACGGAAAAAACGGTATAAGCCGGACTTTTGCAAAATTGCGAGTCAAGGGCACATGTAAAAGAAAGCTTTGCGAAGCGAAGGTTTCTTTTACATTGTCTTGGCTG
>JAFGTN010000304.1 GCA_016934075.1 Pirellulales bacterium | reverse complement strand
TCGTGAACATCATCCCCCTGCAACTGTTGGCCTATCATATCGCCCTGGCTCGCGGATGTGACGTCGATAAACCCCGGAACCTGGCGAAGAGTGTTACGGTGGAGTGATCTGGAATTTCGGATGTCGAACAAAAGAAAACGTATTCTAACACCGCTCAGATTACCACCCATTGTTTTTAGTATCTTTCCAATAGTTTTATCCATTATGAGAATCAAAGAGTTCTTCGGGGAAACTCAAAGCTCGTTTTTCATTTACTCTAACCTCCTTTGCGACTTGGTGTCTTTGCGTGAGACTTTTTTAAAAAAGCCCGAGACTTTCCACGGCTCAGCGGGAGCTTGACCTTCCCGATTGTTGTTTGCCCTAACTCCTTTTACAACAACCCCAACTGCTGCATCCGTATAATCAACCTCTTCGCCACCGGGCAAGCCGCCTCCGAGCTGTTGCCGGCGTGTTCGATTGCTACCACGAAGGCGTAGAGGGGTTTGTCGGCCGGAGCATAGCCGGCTACCCAAGCGTGGTCCCAACGCTCGCCGCCGGTTTGTGCCGTGCCCGTCTTGCAGGCGACCGGAACACCCACACCGGAAAGAGTGGCGTGGGCCGTGCCTTGTTCATCCTCGACGGCGGCCCGCATGCCGCGGCGGATGGCGGCCAGAGTTTCAGGAGAAAGGCCCGCGATTTGACTCGCGGACGGGATTTGAATGGGGATTTCCGTTCGGCTTTCGTCTTCATCGCCACCAAGCACCGGATTCGACAGGCGGCTGACCAGGTGTGGCGTGACCAATCGTCCTCCGTTGACCACGGCGGCCGTAAGCCGCGCGATTTGCAGCGGCGTTGCCGTTAGTGAGCCTTGGCCGATGGCCAGCATTTGCGTGTCGCCGACATGCCAGGGGGGGCGTAATCCGGTGGTATTATCTTCAATCGCTTCGATTGTTTCCGGGCGAGGTACCAATCCGGCCGATTCGCCGGGCAGGTCGATGCCCGTTGGGCGACCCAAGCCGAACAGTTCGGCCCAATCGGCTAATTTGTTCGGGTCGAGTGAGCCCACATGGTGGAAGAAATATACATTGCAGCTTTGGGCCAGGGCATCGGCAAGCATGACGGGACCGTGGCCCACACCGCGGCGTCGATACAGGGCACACCGCAAGCGTTCCGGCGATTTCAGATATCCCTGACACTCGAACGGCTCGTCGTCGGTGACTATGCCTTCCTGCAAGAGAGCGGCCGCGGTAACTATTTTAAAAACAGATCCCGGCGCGATAGCCATTTTCGATACTCGATCGAAGAGCGGCCGGGCAGGATCGTTTAAGATGGTTTCAACCAGATGAGTCTTTTCGCCCGAGAATAAATTGGGATCGAAACCGGGGGCCGAGGCTGCCGTGAGCAGGGCTCCGGTTTGCACGTCGAGCACGACAATCGCGCCGCCCGCCAGTGGTGGCTTGGCGCCGGCAACCGCGCGGCGCGAAAGCGCATCGCCGAGCAGTTTTTCAGCCGTCTCCTGTAATTGCGGTTGAATCGTCAGCACCAGGTCATGCCCCACGCCCGGCTCGATTTCGCGATGAGAGTATAGCACTCGCCCGCCCTGATCGGTTGTTTCGACCAATTCGCCTCGCCGGCCGTGCAGCAGCTTTTCGTAGCTCAGTTCCAACCCGGCCCGCCCTCGCCGGTCGTCTTCGTGGTACAGACGCCCGTCGGGGCGCGCCGCATCGGCTTCGGTTTCTTCGGGATTTGGGTCACCCAGGTATCCCAAAACGTGGGCAGCCATCTTTCCGCGGGGATAGGCTCGCCGATGGTGTTCGACTATGCTCACGCCGGGATAACGCAAGGCGTTGAGTTTGATCTCGAAGGCCACCACACTGGGGATATTCTCGGCCATAACGTGGCTTTCGAGTTCCTCGCGAACGGTGATTTTTTGCGGTTGGATCTCGTCGTCATCGTTTTGCAGAACATCCAGGGGCGAAAATCCGTTCGCGGATTTTTCTTCTCGATCGCGCCGGAGCTTTTCCTCATGTTGGCGGTTTACGCTTTGCGATATACGCTCAACGCGTGCTTGCATCCGCCAGGCATTACGCTTCCAATCCTCGGGCGTCATTCCGCACAGTTCGGCCAACTTTTCGGCCAACTGCTGGCGTTCTGCGAGAACCAGGGTTTCTTCCTCTGCCAGGCGAAGCTCGTTCTTGCGATCGGTACGCGATAGCCGCGCGCGAACTGTCGATTGTAGCCAACGCGGGTTGGGCGGTTCTTCCAGATAGCGGTATTTTACGGCAAGCGAAACGACCTTTTCATCATGGGCCAAAACACTACCGTCCGCGGCCAGAATCTGTCCGCGAGAACCGGGTATATCGAGCCGTCTGACTAATGGCTGGGCCGCCACGGCTCGGAAATCTTCGCCTTGCGTTATGTGCAGATGAACGCCCCGGGCCACTACTACAGCCATAAGAACAATAAAACACATCAGGCAGACGCGAAGACGTCTGCGCGAATCGACTACTTCGACGGGCGGATGCTCGTCGGAATAAAATCGATTCCAATCGAAGGGTTGATCTGGAGGCGGTTGATTGTGCGACATGGGCAACAGAGAAGATTACAGGACCATGTCTACATCATACCACTACTCGTACTACTTTGGAAGAAGAGATGTGCGGATGAATCCGTATTCACACCTGGTTTCGCAAGGCAAAGATCTTCGCTTGACGCATCCAGAAGCGGAGCCGGACCGGCTTATTTCGGTATTCCGCCGGCAGGTCGTTCAGGGTGTATATTCGGTCGTTTTTCTTCCAGCGGATCTCGTGGTCGAAAGAATCACACGTTATGGCTACGGCGTCAGCTCGGTCAAAACCAGGATAACCTTGCCGCCAAAGTCGGCGACCTCGACCTCGATCGAACCGGCTATGCCGACTTCCGTATTCAACCGCCCGGTTATTCTTCTTTCTTTTTTCTCACCTTCCTCGTAACAAAGTCCTTCTTGCCTGTAAATGGATTTATCATTTCATGTACAATTAAATCATAGTCTTCGATAGAAAGAATATCAACATCGCTTATCCACATGTGGAAGAATTGTTCAATATTGAAATTCAGAGGTGACACCATAAAGTCTTCGAATTGCCATACATAAAAATCTTCATGATTGCAATCAACGCATGAAAAGATATTACAACCCCATCCACAGAACGGCAGAAGGCCAGCCTTCCACTCATTACCTTCAGATTCTTGATCTGATTTTAATTGATGATAAGTTTCAACAATTGTACCATAGTCCGAAGTTGCCCCTCCTTCTAAGCCTATTAAACCATATCCAGGGCCAAAACCACCATTAGCTATTTTTGTATAACATTCAAATAAAATCGGTGGTATCGGAAAACCTAATCTCAATTCCGCCTTCTCTACTAAATCTTTTGGTGCTTTGTCATATGATAATTGTGGAGATTGTTCCAACACTTTGTTTTTTATTGATAATAATAATCCATCGTTCATTTGAGTTTCCTCAATTCAATTGAAGAGATGAGAAAAGTGTCAACAGATTATGCCTGCCCTTTTTCTTTTGCATGCCGAAACGTTTCGGCCAGTCCATTCGCCGACCAGGGACGCTCATTGCCGCCCCCAGGTCCCAGGCTAGCCTATCTCTGTTCCAATTATTGAATTGGTTCTTCACAGAATTCAGTGGGTGCAAATGATGTCAACTTGCCTTCGGCAAGAGGTTTTTCAGGCATGGGCTAACAAAAGTATATTGACTCAAGCCAAACTACAGGGTGATA
>JAFGTN010000303.1 GCA_016934075.1 Pirellulales bacterium | reverse complement strand
TATCACCCTGTAGTTTGGCTTGAGTCAATATACTTTTGTTAGCCCATGCCTGAAAAACCTCTTGCCGAAGGCAAGTTGACATCATTTTCACCCACTAAATTCCGTGAAGAACCTTTTTGGATTCCATAGGCTATTTGACAGCCAGTGTTGGGCGGCATTCAAATCGTCAGGCGCGGTCCTGCCAAACACGGGAACTCCGCTTCACGTGAATCACCCCAACGACGGAAACGCTTCGCTCGCCTTCGACGAAATACACCGCATATGGAAAACGCCGCGTCAAAGCACGCCGCACGACGCCTTTATGGACAACCTGATAGCGTTGAGGATTCTTTCGGCAACGCTTAGCTCGAGAATATCTACTGTTATTGGTTTCATAGTACCGCCATATTACCATATTGATCCGTGTTTTTCAACTAGACAACAAATACCGGATCGTGACCGGCCAACAGCCGACAAGCGAGGCGTATGGGGCCGAGCGAAGCTAGCTTCACCATCTTGAGTAATTCATTTGGTGGGGCTCGCTTCGCTCGGCCCACCCTACGTCTACTACATCTATATCATTCCACCGGGCTAAAAACAACTTTCAGCACCATCTTTTTATTTGCGTCGGGTTTGGTCTTGAAGGCCAGCATGCGGGTGCCTTTGTTTTGATTTTCTATGTCTGTTTTCGGTCTGGTTGAGAGGATTTCGAAGCGGGCATTTTTTGGGGAAACGATCTCGACGTTCATCGTGTGTCCCGCTTTTGTTAATATGGCGCGCGGTCCGTCAAGCGTAATTTTCGCCTTTGTAACCATGCCCCAGCGGACATCGTCGACCGCCGCCGTAACAACGTCTTCGATTACGACTTTTTTCCGGTCGAGGAGCGACGCTTTTCGGACTACCGATTCGGCTTGCCCCTTATATGCATCGCTCATGTCGATCGTTGCATGCGTCGCCTTTGGCTTAGTTTGAAAGTCGGTGACTTTTGAAACGGCTTTGATGTTCTGGAGTTGGCCGCCGATTACGAGTGTGTTGTGGCTGAGGTTGGTCATGCGATAGTACTTCCATCGCCGGCTCTTTTTGCTGAAGTAGCCCGGCATGTTGTAGTTGTCCGATCCGAGATCTATTGCCCAACGGACCGAGCTTGCATCGAGCACGAACGAGCCTATGTCGAGATGGCCGTGGCTAGCCTGATTGTCGCCGCCTTTGATCCCGAGGAAGGTGGCGTTCGAATCGTTCCACGAACCGCGCATCGTGACGACGTCTTGTCTGCCGCGGAAAAATGCATCCAGTGGAAGAACCAGTTGCGATTTTTCGCTTGCGATCATTTTCTTGTTTTCCGGATAGTAAATCACATTGAGCGGGTAAAACCTCTCTCGGAGCGGTTTTTTGTCCTCGCGGTCGAGTCGATAACAGTCGATCAAGGACTCGAGGTGCAATCGAGCAATATCCGGCTGTCGAAAGATGTGAGCCAGCCCAAAGATCGTCGCACTGGGACGTGCCGTCACCCCACCATCCGCGTAATTAAAAAAATATTTTGTCGGTCCGACCATGTGGAGTCTGTATTTAGCAGTAAGATCCAATCCTTCGTGTTCATGGATACCGAAATCGTGCCCAAGCGCCGAATCGAGAGCCAGTATAGTCAATACGGTGTAGCATGTTCCGTAAGTCCAATATCCGGGCCCTTCCGGATACGAACCGTCCGGCCGATATTCTTTGAGACCATTTGGAATCGATTTCAGGCAATGCCCGATCATCCGCTTGGCAAGCTCGGGCTTTTCGTCCGCAATCGCCAGCGATCCGAGGATCATGCCGCCGTTACAAACCTGGTTCCAGTTGTTACTTGCCCTGGGCCACCAACTGGACCTCGATTTGCCTGCAAAGCAATCAAAGCCGGGCATCAAGCCTAGCCGGATAATAGCCTGGCGAATCGTCTCGCGATCTTTGGGATTGATGTCGTTGTAGAGCCAGTCGTATCCGACAGCCAGCGCGGCGGTCATTTCGGCCGTATCGAGGAAGTGCGAGGGGTTCCAGTCCTTGAACCCGGCGGCGACGTGCATTTCTTTGACCGCCGCATCAAGGAAGCGCCGGTCTCCGGTAAGGCGATAAGCGAGCGAAAACGACCAGATTCGATTGATAGCGAGTCGCGATTGGGCCAGGAGCCGTTTTCCGTCAGGTATCCTGTATTCGATGGTCGGCTGAGTGAGTTTTGTTTCCGCGTCTTGCTTTACTTGATCGAGCATTGCAGCCAGGATCGGATCACTTTCGGCCAATGTCTTGACTGATTGCAATCTTTGCGGTGTGAGGATAATTCGAGGATGTTCCTTTCGCAGCCCGTCCAAAGCATCGCGAGGGGCGGCTTTTGCGATTGCCGGACTTTCTAGGGAATTCAATAAGGCAATGACGGTCAAAATCAGAACAAAAGCGAAAATACGTTTCATGGAAAGCACCTTTTACTGATACGGATAAACTACTGACTTCGGCCCACCCTACGACCGCCTACGAGCCAAGCATATAACACACGAACCGACAGCGAGCATGATAATCATATTCGGCTCGGGCACTGCTTGACTCGATGCCCCACTTGATACGCTACCATAGTATGTAGCCAGAAGTCCCAGGTCGCTGGCGTCTACTTTACCGTCACCGTTGAAGTCGGCATCTTCCCACTCGGCACCGGAGGTAGTGCCGTAATGCGCGGCCAAAATTCCGAGGTCGACCACATCCACACAGTCATCGCGGTTGGCGTCGCCCGGCGTCCAGATACGCTCGAAATAATAAATCGGCTGGTGCGGACCTTGGTCTTTATTCTCGCTCGTGGTGTAGTAGCCATAGCCGGACGGATCGAAACAAATCGCCTCGCCCTGCGGTTCGGTCAAAACAAGCGGTACACTCTGGCCCGGCTGGTCAAAAGCGTCCCAAAGATCGCCGCCAGACGGACGCGACCAGAACAAAGCCTCATCGCGTCGAAGTGCCAAAATGCGCCAACGCAAAATAATCTCATCGCCATCCGGTGATATGTCACCACCCGTCGTCCAACTACACGGCAACTGGGTGATGTACTCCATGATGTTCGTCGACACGGTCGACTGCGGGTAGGCCGCGCGATACAGCCGCGACTGGCTTTCGCGCTTCGACACGATGTAGATGTCGTTCGTGAGCGGATCGATCATTAGCGTCTCGGCGTCTCTAGCGCCATCGGGATACTGCAATTCGATCTTTTCCACACCATCAAGGTTCTCGGTGACCGGCGACTGAGTGGAACTCACGACGGGTTCGGCAACACGATAAACCTGGATCGAAGTTCGTACGGCATTGTTATCGCCGATATCGCCCAAGTAGAGATACGATTGGTCGGGAACCGGCCCCGGGCCCACGGCCATGTCCTCCCAGTCGGTCGCGCCGGCTCCGGTAAGATTGTAAATGCCCAAATGCGTGCCCTGGATATTCATGGCAAAAACTCGTGCAGAGTCTCCCGAGTCATTGTGCACCCAAAGCACGTCACTATTGCTGCCACTGGCGGCAATGCCCGACGCTTCGTTCACCAACAAACTTTCCACGGCGCCCACCTGCACACCCGGCTCGAACTGAGCGGCATTAAGTTTGCCCGCCACCGCAATCAAACAGGTCAAAATCCAAACGCGAACCGTTATATTGCACAACAAGGTTACATATCTTTCTAGCATATTCACCTCAATGGAAGTAATCATTCAGAGCGGAAAACTACTCCGATGGTAGTCAATTATAAACATCCGGAACACGAAAGTCCTGCACTATTAGAAACTGTACCACCTAGCAGCGGGGGAGAGCAGGGGGGGGAAATCGCTTTTTTTCACTCCACAAGATGGGTAAACGCTATACAAACTCCCGAAATTGCACCGAGATTGCCGAATAATACCGACTAGACTAGACTGTATTGATTGTAGGGAGGCCGATTGGCCCATAATGATATTAAGATTCTTCAGTGAGACGCATTATTGGCAAAGGCAACGCCCGGTTTTATCGGCCCCTACCGGCTATTGAACATTGTCAACACCGGCCAAACCAGTAGAATTTGGCAGGCCTACGATGATGCCGCGCAGGAAATGTGCGGGATCAAGGTTCTGCTGGATGATTTCCGCCGCGACCGCGAGCATATTGGCTATTTGCGTCAGGAATACGTAGTCGGCGAAAAACTCAAACACAAACACATTATACAAATTAACAACTTTGCCTCGGATCGGGGGATTTACTATCTGGCGATGGAATGGTTTCCGGCGCCGAACATGAAACATTTGATCCGGCACGAGTTCGAGGAGACTCAACACCAGGTACCCAATTTGATCGAGCAGATGGCCGAGGCCTTGGCCTACCTGAACGAACATGGTTGGGTGCACCGCGACGTTAAACCAGACAACTATCTTGTGTCGGAAGCAGGTGATGTCAAACTGATAGACTTTGCCCTGGCACAAAAAACCAAGGGAGGCCTAGCCAAACTTCTTAATCCCAAGATGAAAATCCAGGGTACGAGAAGCTACATGTCGCCGGAACAAATACGCGGCGGAGGGCTGGACAGCCGTTCCGACCTTTACAGTCTCGGCTGCACGATTTTCGAATTGCTCTCGGGCAAACCGCCCTTTACGGGTTCGAGCGCCAACGAGCTTTTGATGAAACATATCAAATCATCGCCGCCGACACTCGAAAGCGCCAACAAAAATGTTACGCCCGAGTTCGGAGCCTTGATACGCCAGACGATGTCTAAAAAACCAAACAACCGGCCGAAGTCAGTCACCGACTTCTTAACTCAGTTTCGCATGCTGCGAGTTTTCAAGCGTGCCCCGAAACCGCCAGAGCAAACAGAGGAAACGGATAACTAATGGCTACAGGAGAGTACCGACTCTCGTTTGAGCGACCAATTGCCGAACTGGAAAGCCGGCTCGACAAACTGGAAAAATCCGCCAATCAGAGTCTCGAATCACGCAACGAGTTGCAACGCCTGCGACGATCGTTGACAGACCTGACCAAGCAGATATACGCCAACCTCAAACCGTGGGAAACGGTAGAAGTTGCCCGGCACCAGAACCGCCCCAAAACGTCCGACTATCTGGACCTGGTGTTCGACGAATTCGTGGAACTGCACGGCGATAAATTCTTCGGCGACGACAAAGCCATTTCGGCCGGTTGGGCCAAGCTTGATACGTTCAAAGTGATGGTGATCGGACACGAAAAAGGTTCGAACGTCAAGGAGCGCAACGCCTGCAATTTCGGTTCGGCCCATCCAGAAGGATACCGCAAAGCCATAGCCAAAATGAAACTGGCCGCCAAGTTCGGCATGCCCGTGATCTGCCTTATAGATACTCCCGGCGCATATCCGGGTATCGGCGCGGAGGAACGCGGCCAGGCCCAGGTGATCGCCAGCGCCATGTTCGAAATGTCGCGTCTGAGAACGCCCATCATTTGTGTGGTTATCGGCGAAGGCGGTTCGGGCGGCGCGCTGGGTATCGGCGTGGGCGACCGCATAGCCATGCTCGAGCATTCCTACTACTCGGTAATCAGCCCCGAAGGTTGCGCCGGCATCCTTTGGAAAAGCCATACGTTTAAGGAACAGGCGGCCGAAGCGTTACGCATGACATCCAAGGATCTGCCGGAACTGGGCGTGGTCGACAACGTCGTTCCCGAACCGCTGGGCGGCGCGCATCGCAATCCGCACTTGATGGCCAACCGCCTGAAGATGTATCTGCGCAACCAACTTCGCGAGCTGACCAAAATACCGCTGGACGAATTGGTCGAAGCCCGCTACCAGAAGTTCCGCAAACAAGGCCGCTTCCTCGAACATTTGCAGGAAGCCGACGAACATGGGGCCGTGAACGAACAACAAACAGACCAGCAATCCAGCGAACGGCAAAATGTTTCCGCCCCCAAGTCGCTCGACGCGGATCGAACCGCAAAGTCGGTAACGACTTGACACAAAGACTGACTACCGTGTGGCACGCCCACTTGGGCGTGAAATGAGCGTGAAAGCAATCTTTCCACGCCCAAGTGGGCGTGCCACACGTAAAGCTACTTAGCTCTATCGTTTTCTCTCATCCTCAGCCTATCAAACGCAAAGCCCATCATCATGTCCGACCAAACCGATCCCAATACACCTAACGATGATCAAACACCTAACGACGATCAATCGTGCTGTAGTTCAAAAAAAAGCTGCAAACCGTGTTGGCTAACGCCGGTTCTTTTTGTGGTGATTGTAGCAGTCTTCGCAATCGGCTATGTTGTCAAAACCCGTCAGATGGACGCGGCCGAGGCCGCGGCTAGAGACTCTCTGAAAAAACGCGGTATCGTATTGGTGCCGGGCACCGATCCGCAGCATATCGCCGGCATCGTCTTCGCAGGCAAGCATAAGCAACTGAACGACGAGATCGTCGACGAAGTGGCGGACCTCTGGCGTCTGACGTCGCTGAACCTCGACAACACGAATATCACAAACGAACAACTCAAGAAAATAGGCCGTCTTAAATCGCTGATCTCTCTGCTACTGACCGACACCGCCATTACCGACGAAGGGCTGGCCCATCTCAAGGGATTGAAGAACATCGAGTCGTTGCACCTATGCAGAATTCGCATCACCGACGCCGGTTTGAAACACGTCAAAAAGCTCAAAACTCTCAAAATACTCGACCTTAGCGGTAGCGATATTACCGATGCCGGCTTGGAGCAATTATTAGGGCTGGACGACATCGAACACCTCCTTTTAGCCAATACCGCAGTCACCGACAAAGGCATTGCCCTGCTGCCCGAAATGGAGAAGCTCAAGCGGCTGACTTTGATCAATACCGAGGTAACGCCCGAGGCAATTTCGAATCTCAAAAAAGCCATCCCCAATCTGGCCGTCGATGAGGGCACAAACAAAGAATCGGCCGACCGCGCGGCCGCGGCCCGAGCCAAAGCCGGCGCTTCCGAGCCGGAGCAGAACACTTCAGAGAAAAAAGAATAAACGGCAGCGGAATTTCATCCCGGCGACCGAAATTCGCACCGTATCTCTCACCCCGCTCACAACCCCATTTTTGCCCTTGCCTCCCCTACGCAACGTCCGATAATGTTTCTTATGTTCGGTCATAATGGCCGGAAATCCCTGGTTTTTCAGGTTTTTTACATCCGCCCTTGTGTGTCTTTCCGTACGCCCAGCATACACGAATCCGAAGCGCAAGCGAGGTAAAATCGCCGCTGCCCTTCGCTTGCGCTTCGGGTTATTATGCAGCTCGTGCGCCAAATAAAAGTCTCGCGGCAGCGTCCGATTTCTGTCAGCCAATCAAAAAACAAATCCACGCAAAATCGAAATTCATCGCATCCGCGCGAACTTCGAAAACGCGCAAAGCGTAGTCTCTGCACCCCCCTGCCCCGGGGCACTTTTTCTTGTCTGGCAAGCCTGCAGAATCGGCCCAAATACATCGCCAAACACCAGGTTGCGAAACTACCGATTATTCAGGTCGAAACGGTCCTTGATCGCCTCGCGAAGCTCCGACGCTTTTTTGCCCAAATCCTTCTGGGCATCGTCCAGCTCGCCTCCGGCCCGGCCCTCCAACTCGTCCAACTTCTTGTCTATGCCGTCTCGAACATCACTTCGAATTTCGTCAATAATTGCATCGGGATCGGCTCCCTCGAGAGTATCGCCGTCGGGATTAATTCGATCCAGAATCCCCCCATCTGTAGGCTCGTCGGGATTCAGACGGCGATCCAATTCCTCAATATACTTGCCCAACACGTCAGTCACCTCCTCGGGCAAGACAGGCGTGGCGTTCTTAATCAATATGGCAATTGCCCGACCGCTGAAACTGCCCAACACCGTCTGTCTGAGATTCTCGGAGAGCGTGACGGCGAAGAAGGTGATAATCACGCAAAAGAGAACACCCTTGGCCAGTCCGAAAAGGGCGCCCATCTGGCGGTCGAACTCCTTGAGTTTGACGCGATCGATGAATCCGGCCACCAAGCGGAATATCATCCAGATCGTAAAGGAGGTGATCAGATACAACACGAGCATGGCAATGAAGCGGTTCCAGGGTTCACGATCGCTGAATATTGGTGCTATCGAAGCACTAAAATGAATGGCGACGATGCCGCTGACGACGATCGACGCCAGTGAAGCGATTTGCCAGGCCATGCCTTTATAGGCACCCCAAACCGTGCCCATAACGAGCACGGCCAACATTACGGCGTCATAAATGTCGACTACGGCGACAAGCGTGTTGCTGTCCATCGGTAATCCAAGTGTCCTGGTCAATTGTGGCGATGTAGCCGGTGGGCCATATGGTTTGCACGACAAGAGTATAACGACAAGCCAAGCAACGGCGAAGGCGGATTTTGCGAAGATACGTAGTTTGCGAACCCCTTGGGAAATATGGGCGGGTAGGGGAGCTAATAAACACTAACCCGAAGCGCAAGCGAAGGGAGAATAAGCGCGGACAATGCAAACCATCCCACGCCCTTCGCTTGCGCTTCGGGTTAGTATTCTTTCCCCCACTCGAAACCGTCGTGTAACTGATATTGGCTCAAATCCGGTTCTCGGATACAAAGCCCATCTCAAAAGGGATCATATCAACAGCCGAGGGTGGCTGTTCCACATTTTTTCTTCGGAGGGTGTTGGTCTACATACTATGGCCGGATTCAGAACACACATCACCATTAGTTCTCTTGCCGGTGTCGGATATGGAGTCGGTGCGAATCTGCTGTTCGACATGCCGATTCCCACATGCCTGCTGGCCGGTGGGTTGTGCAGCGTGTCGGGCATGCTGCCGGACATCGACAGCGATTCCGGTGTGCCGCTGCGCGAGAGCCTGGCGTTCGCCGCCGCGGTCGTGCCGAT
>JAFGTN010000302.1 GCA_016934075.1 Pirellulales bacterium | reverse complement strand
GCCTGTCCCGAAAGTTGCCTGCCAGGAAGCCAGGTCCGAACTACTCAAAGGATCAGGTGACTCGCCACGTTGCCATGCCAAGAAATCTGCACCGTCGACGTCTCCGTCATCGTCGAGGTCGGCAGGCAAAGAGAGTTGATCTGAATATTTAGCCACAAACGCATCCTGTAAGCCAGCATTAAGTCCTCCTAGGTTGCCACCAGTGAAACCGGAAATATAGACATTCCCCATTCCGTCCGCTGATACGCCATAGCAGTAGTCATTGAAGTCGGTTCCAAGTTGTTGGATCCACCTGAGCGTGCCGCCGGCGTCATACTTGCCAAGAAACACATCACGGTAAAGAGAGCCGCCAGCATTGGGCCCTCCCAGGCTGCCCTCGGTGATCCCCGAAATATAGACATTCCCCATTCCGTCCGCCGATACATTACAGGACCTTTCACGTTCACTGGTTCCAAGCTGCCGGATCCACTCGATTGTGCCATAGGCATCGTACTTGCAGACAAATGCGTCATCGCTGCCGGCGTTGGGCCCCCCCAGGCTGCCGGAGGTATTGCCCGAAATGTAGACATTTCCCAGCCCATCTGCCGATACGTCCCAACCACAATCCCACTCACTGGTGCCAAACTGACGAATCCACTCGAGTGTCCCATTGGCGTCGTACTTGCAGAGAAACGCATCATCATCGCCGGCGTTGGGCCCCCCCAGGCTTCCAGCGGTAGCACCCGAAATATAGACATTCCCCAGCCCATCTGCCGATACGCTATGACCATGTTCCGTCTCACTGGTGCCGAACTGACGAATCCACTCGAGTGAGCCATAAGCATCGTATTTTTGAAGAAAGACATCCCATCCTCCGGCATTGAGCCCTCCAAGGCTATCTCGTGTCGAGCTCGTTAAGTAAACATTTCCCAGGTCATCTGCTGATACCAATACCCTAATGTTAAACCCAAAATCAGTGCTGATTTGCCGGATCCACTCGAGCGAACCATTGCCAACGTACTTGGCGAGAAACGGTTCAAAGCCGCCAGCATTGGGCCCTCCTAGGCTGCCTATGGTCCAGCCCGAAATGTAGACATTTCCCATCCCATCTGCCGATACGCCCCAACCATCATCACCCTCACTGGTGCCGAGCTGTCGAATCCACTCGAGTGTGCCACTTGTATTGTACTTGCTGAGAAACACATCAGCGTCACCGGCGCTAGGCCCTCCCAAGTTGCCACCCGTGCCGGTCCAGCCGACAATGTAGACATTCCCCATCCCATCTGCCGACGCGTCCTGGCTCCAATCATATGTACTGGTGCCAAGCTGCCGAACCCACTCAAGTGTCTGGGCATGTGTGGGCAAGACGTGGCAGAGGACCAACAACAAAAAAACAAAGAGACATTTCGTTTTCATAATAAATTTTCCTTTCTATGATACGGATTGTGATTGACTGAAAGATTGGACCAATTCAATTACCGCGGCCATAGGTTGCATGTGCATGTGGTTACATCCAGATTGGGTCTTCCCATTGGCACCAAGGGAAAAGCATATGATCCGTGAAAACCTCCTTCTCACCTTCGTCTGACTCTTGAGTGTCCACCGTATCTTCAGCGATGCCTAGAAGTTCGGCTGCTTCGCGTTGGAAACGGCCAAACTTCTTTTTTGCATCAGCATCTGTACCCAGTGACTTAGTCGCTTTCTGGTATAACGCGTGCGCTGATTCATTGTTTCCCAATTGCCAATGGGTCATCGCCATGAAAAAATCGCGACATGGGATACCTTGATTCCATTCGTCATTTTTCAAAGCTTCAAAGGCCCCCTGATAATCACCAGAGCGGTAACGGGCTACACCGAGGGTTTCAAAGAAGACGTTGAAACGTTTCATTGCCTCCGTGGCAAGTTCGACGGCACGGAGAGGATTCCTTAGGCTTGAGTCAGGGCATGTTGCCAGAGCCCAGGCCAAGTCATTGTGCATTTGGCCTAATAGAACCACGTAACCGGGGTGTAATGTTTCCGAGGATATCAAGCGATCAGCGTTCTCGAAATCTTGAATTGCCTTCGAAAATTCCCGCTTCATCCAATAAACCCGGCCGCGGTTTTGGAAATTTGAACAATCTTCAGGATTGTGTTTCATCGCTTCCGTATAATCCTGAATGGCTTTGTCAAGATTGCCGAGTTCGACATACGCCGAGCCACGATTGTGGAACGGTTTCCCTTTTAGAGGATTAAATTCAATCGCCGCCGAAAAGTCAGCAATGGCTTTTTTGAAATCCTTCTGATAAGTTCGAGCGCATCCTCGATTATAGTACGCTTGGGCATTTCCTGGCACTTGTTGCAACACTGCGGAATAGTCGGCAATGGCCCCGTCAACATTATCTTGCTGGAGCAGAGCAGATCCTCGATTACACAACGCCTTAATATTGAGTGGTTCAAGTCGCAGCACTTCATTCATGTCGATGAAAGCCAGGTCGTATCGACGCTTGGCATTATAGGCTTGCGCCCGAGACAGATATGTATCTACAGCATCAATCCCTTTTACAAATTTTAGAGCTTCCGTGTACTCATCGATGGCGCGGTCCCAATCCAGCTGCGAAAAAAAGACTGCCCCTCGGATGGAATGGGCGTCGCTGTTATGTGGATCGAGTTCCAAAGCGCGGTTTAGATCAACCATTGCCCGCTGTGGATCACCCTTGCGGAGGAAAACGGCCCCTCGCCCGATGCGCGCATGAATACCATCGGGAACAAGTTTTAGAGAATGATCGACAGCATCTTGTGCTTCATCCAGTTTACCCTGCAATAAAAAGCACATAGCACGAATGTCATATACTTCCGCTTGGTACTTTTTTGATTCAGCAGTTCCCCGCGAATCGGGATTCATCTGCGTGGACATAGCAATCGCCTTTTCCGAGGTGCGTTCGCTCTCGTCATACATCCCAAGTTTGGACTGGATTTCGCTGATGCGGGCGTATGCTTTGATGCATTCGCCACGTTGGAGTGGTTCTTCGCGGTTGGCCTCTGCAAAATTTTCATAAAAGGTTATAGCCTTGGTTAAAAGTTTCCTTCCTTCCGGAGTGACAGGGCCCTCGTATGCATGCCCTTTTTCAGAAAACCGCCAACGATTCTGATCGATGTAATCGAGGTAGATTTGATCGACGGCCTCCATGGCTACCTTGAGGTTGAATACAGCTCGCTCCCGTTCCCTGGACTGGGCACGATATCCACGGGCAATCATTACCGTGCTGATTGCCAAGAGCACCGTGGTGATCATCAGGAAAAGTGCAGACAATCGAACGACCGTGCTGTGTCGCCGGCTCCACTTGGCCGCCCGGTCGGCCAGCGAGGGCCGCTTGGCCCGGATTGGCTCGTCGTCCAGAAACCGTCGCAGGTCGTCGGCCAATTCTCGCGCCGTGGCATATCGGGAGCGGGGCTCCTTGGCCGTGGCCTTCAGGACAATCGTCTCCAAATCCCTTGGAATCGCGGCATTGATCTGTCGGGGCGGGCGGGGATCGTCCTCCAAAACTTGCTGGACGAGAATCTGCCGGTCGTCACCAACAAAGGCCGGCTCGAGGGTGAGGAGTTCATAAAGCGTCAGCCCCAGCGAGTAAATATCCGTATGGTGATCTAGCACATGGCTCTCACCGGACGCCTGCTCGGGGCTCATGTAGCGGAGCGTGCCCAAGACGTCGCCCGTCAATGTTAGATTGGGGCGGATCTGAGTCAGCGCCAGACCAAAATCGGTAATCCACAGGTGCCCGTGCGAATCGACAAGCAGGTTGGATGGCTTGATGTCGCGGTGCACCACGCCCATCTGGTGGGCATGCTCCAATGCCT
This sequence comes from Pirellulales bacterium, assembly GCA_016934075.1. Taxonomy (GTDB): domain Bacteria; phylum Planctomycetota; class Planctomycetia; order Pirellulales; family Thermoguttaceae; genus JAFGTN01. Next base: position 875 of record JAFGTN010000302.1, on the reverse strand, counting down.
CGGCGGCCTGAATACAGAGGCGGGCCGCGGCTTGAAAAAATTCTTGGCTGCGGATCGATCCTTCCGTGGAAGAAAGAACCGTCTCGACGTCGGGCAGCGTTTCTTCCGCGCAAATGGTAGCGGTGCTGGGTGGTGATACCACCGTGTTAGGATCGGCTGGAACTTCGCAACGAGGTATGGGTGCCTGAACACCCAGGCGGCCGGTCGTCAAATCGTGTGCCATTTGACTGACGGGACTTGCTTTCTTTTCTCTTCCGTTCGCATCCGGTTTAGAAAGCTGATGCAATTGGCTGATCAGTTCGGTCAGGCTATGTCCTTCGATATACTGCATGGCGTAATAATGGACGCCTCGCTCGCAGCCAACCGAATAGACATGGACGATATTCGGATGATCCAGAACCGCGGCGGCTTGGGCTTCGTTCTTAAACCGCTGCAGTTGTTTTGGATCCAGCACAGCCGCAAACGGCAACACCTTCAGTGCCACGCGCCGGCCCAGCGAAACCTGTTCCGCCTCATAGACGATCCCCATCCCGCCGCGACCAATCTCCTTGATGATCCGAAAATCACCCAGAAATCCTGTTATCGTTTCTCCATGTTCCGGCCGTACGGTGTTCAAAGAGCCATCGACTGCCGAAAGTCCAAGGTCGGCCAAGGCTTGGATTGCAGGTAATAACTGACGGAGTCGGCGTGCCTGATCAGGAAACTCGCGTATTAAAACTTCGATATCGACAGGTTCTCCTGCATGGATCTTCTCTGAGATTTCTGCCAGCAGATTGTCAAGCACTGGATCGGTTACGACGGTTTGGCTGAGTGTTGTCGTGTGATCGACCATCGTCATGCCTCCCAGTTTTCGTCATCCAAGATATGGACCATTC
>JAFGTN010000301.1 GCA_016934075.1 Pirellulales bacterium | reverse complement strand
CGTCGGCGGGACACATGTTGTGGAAGGCCGGGTTAATAACACTGAAGAGAATGTTGACGTTGCTCGGCGCGGCCGCCTCGGCGAGGATCTCGTGGTAGGCCGTGTCGCCGGTGGCGTAGAGAGTGGGCCCATCCTTGATCGAGACGATGTAGCCCACGTGGTTCAAGTCGTCGGCGCCCAGCGGGATGGCCATGGTGGTACGGATGGTGATGTCGCCAAGCGTGAATTTCTTGTTAGGCCAGGTCATCTCGATCTGCTCCCGCGGCACGCCCAACTCAACCAGCTTGTCGACCGTTTCCGGCGGGGCCAAATAGGGGCCGTTGCCGCCTGCCGCGCGATATCCGGCCAGGGTTTCCGGGTCGAGGTGGTCGCCATGGCTGTGAGTGATGGCGTAGAGATCGAAATCCACCATCCCGGCCGGCTCCAGCGGCGTGGGCACCTGCCGGTCCATGTCGAAACCGAACTCGTCGCCGATGGCCTTGCAACTGTTGGTAAGGTAAGGGTCGATAACCACCACGGTTCCACCCGGGCTCTTGAGAACCAGCCCGGCCTGACCCAACCACCAAAGCGTGACGCTACGGGCGGGAACGACTTGCGATTTGATCTGATCTTCGAGCGACATGGTGTTTTTCCTTCTTCAAGGAGGTTGCGTCCGCGACGCACCAGTAGACACTAAGAATCATTCTCCAGATTTAACAGCTTGATACGTTCTTGCCAGGTGACTGGATCACGATGGGCATGCATAACCGCCAAAACGATTACTTCGTTTAGCTTTACATGGTATAGAATCGCGTAGGGAAACTTCGTAACTTGTTTTACACGAATCTGAGCGGCGGCGAAACCGAATGCTTCTGGATATTCGGCTATACGATTTAACGTGCTTCGCACATGCTCGATAAAAGTATCTCCAAGCCCTTGGCGTTCAGAATTGTAGTGCTGCGCAGCCTCCATAACCTCGGCCTCGGCGATATCAAGCAATCGAACACTTGTCATTATATTGAGTTCTTAACGCGGTCGAGAGCTTCGTTATAGTCACTCGAAATCAACTTGCCTTCATTATATGCTTGCAAGCGATCCGATGCCTCTGCTAACCATTTTGGAAGAGCGTCGCCCATGGACTCCGGTTCCAAGCTTAAAAGCAACGCTTCGGCTAATTCGGCGCGATCAGCGATTGGAAGAGATAGTATTTCGTTCCGTAAATTATCTGCGTTCATGGCAAATGATCTCGTCAGCATTAAGGAAAAGATGTTTAATTATTATAACCTTCGCAAGCAACTCTGTGAAGACTACCATTAAAAAGATTTTACGCTTCCGCACGATGTTCCATCCTACTAATAATCTCACAAAAAGTACAAACGAACAACATTTACCAGCTCTTTCAGGGATGTGCCATCCCTGTGGTGGACTTCGCCACTTTCCGACGATCTTGTCAACACTATCCGCTGGTTGTTTCACCACATTTTTCTCTTGACAACCGAACGCAAGCAATACTGGTCCGCACAATAGCATGAAGCGGATAATACGACATCCGTGGCAAATGGCGGGCGAAATTCGATAGTTCTTAGAATGTGGCTGCACTTTTGGGATCCCCTTTTCTTTATCCTTATTGTTGCGTCGGTCCAAGTCGTTCTTGCCAATATCTCAAAGTATCTTCCACGGTCTGCTCAATGGGAATCTCCGGCCGCCAGCCGGTTTCGCTTTGCAGGCGGGAAATGTCGGCTATGGGATCCTGCTTGGCGCCCGGGCTAAGTTCCACCACCTCGCGTCGCGAGCCGCCGAATTGCATGAGCAGGTCGAGCAAGTCGCCACTGCGGCGGGCGTTGCCCGAGCCGATGTTGTAGATCATGGCATCGCGATCGCTCTGCAGCAAAAGCCGATACGCGCGAACGACATCGCGTACATCACTCAAGTCGACAATCGCGTCGAGCGTGTGGACTTCGATGGGCATATCTCGAGCGGATTTATCCCCACCAGCCGCCAATTGGCAGGACCACTCGGGCAGCATCATGCGATTCGACTGGCGCGGGCCCGTGTGTTGGAAGGGACGGGCAATAACCACCTGGAAACGGCCGCGGCGGGCTACGTTGCCCACGAGCCGTTCGGCAGCTAGTTTGGATTGGCCGTAGCCGTAAAGCGGGCCAAGCGGGGCCGTCTCGTCGGCCATTGGGGAATCGAACTGAACGGGCCGGTAGACATGCGAGCTGCTTGCCAGCAAGAACCGTGGCGGAACGGACTGCGAATCGCATAACGAATCGGCTAAAGCAAGTACCTCTGCGGTACCCACAACGTTGACCGACAGGGCCGCATCGGTCGGACTCTCGAGGCCGCAATCGGACGGAATGCTCAAGGCGGCTAAGTGATAGATCACTTCGGGCTGAAAATGCTCGATGACACGGCGGATTGCGAGGTCCGGGCCGCTGTGTCGGGATAAGTCCCAAGGTATAATTTCAACACGGTCCTCTAAACCACCGGGACTGGAATCCATCCACTGCCCGTCGGGTGAAGTACCCAGCACTTCGTCACCGGCGTCGAGCAGATGTTCGGCGAGAAATCCGCCGGCAAAACCCGATATGCCGGTGATTAGGGCGCGTTGGGACATAAGGGATCGGAGAGTGTGGTGAATGGATAATGAGCAATGATCAATGTGGACTTTTGCAAAATTGCGAGTCAAGGGCACATGTAAAAGAAAGCTTTGCGAAGCGAAGGTTTCTTTTACATTGTCTTGAATAACACAAATTCATCGACAGATAACAAGTTAACATCTCCGCGACGTTTAGATATAAATTGTCGGCTGCGCCGCCAATTTATATCTAAGTGCCCTTGACTCGCAATTTTGCAAAAGTCCTGTTCAATTGCAAAACCTATTGATCGTTTATTGATCGTTGCTGGAATTGTCGGTGTTTTGATCCTCATCTGGCCGGTCTAAATCTTCCACTTCAGGCGGTTCCGCGTCCGGCGCAGGTTCGGAAGGCGGTGTTTCGGGCGGAGATGCCTGCGGCTGTTGCGCTGGGGTGCTGTGGCCGTTTTCTTCTTTGGCGACGCGTTTGACGGCTATTAAAGTGTCGCCGGCGGTCAGGTTCATTACCCGCACACCTTGCGTGTTTCGGCCCACGACGCTAACATCGGAGGCGGCGATGCGTTGGATTTTACCTCCGGCCGTCATCATCAACACTTCGTCTTCGTCGGTAATCCGCACGGCGCCAATGACCGGACCGTTACGTTTAGTGGTTTTGATGTCGCGAAGCCCCTTGCCGCCGCGACGTTGCGTGCGATAGGATCGTTGCGATGAGAGGCCTTCTTCGCTATCGTCCGTAGCGCCGTCGTCGGTTTCTCCTTCCGACTCTTCGACCAGGTTCGGGCCGAAGGGCGTGCGTTTGCCGTAGCCGTTTTCGCAGACGGTCAGCAACTCCGCGTCGGGATCGGCCACAACCATGCCCACCACCTCATCGTCACCGATGAGTTTAATACCCTTGACGCCGGACGAATTTCGGCCCATGGGGCGGGCATCCGACTGCTGGAAGCGGATGGCCATGCCGTTGCGAGTCGAAAGCACGATTTCGTCGCCGGGTTTTGTCACGACCACGTCGACCAACTCGTCACCCTCGCGGATCTTGATGGCGATGATGCCCCTGGCCATGGGGCGCCGATATGCCGAGAGGGGCGTTTTCTTGACCAGCCCCTTACGCGTAGCCATCACCAGGAAATGGTCGGGTTTGTCGAAATCCTTGACCGCGCGACAGTCGGTGATATGTTCACCCTCAGCCAGTTCCAGCAGATTTACGATAGCCCGCCCACGGCTGTCACGGGCCAACTGCGGCAGACTGTAGACCTTAAGCCAATAGACCTTGCCGAAGTTGGTGAAGAACATCAAGTAGGCGTGTGTACTGGCCACGAAGAGGTGCTGGATTGGATCTTCGTCTTCAGTCTTGGCGCCCTTGAGCCCTTTGCCGCCACGGCGCTGCGCGCGGTAGGCGCTGGTAGGTGTACGTTTGATGTAGCCGTTGCTGCTGATGGATACGACCATTGTCTCTTCGGTGATGAGATCCTCGAGGTCGATGTTACCGATTTCCTCACCGCTGATCTCCGTGCGGCGGGCGTCGCCGTGCTTGCGTTTGAGTTCGAGCAGATCGTCGCGGATGATATTGAGGATGTTTTGCCGATCGGAGAGAATTTCCGTGTACTCGCCGATACTCTTGAGCAACTCGGCGTGTTCTTCACCCAGCTTCTCCTGCTCGAGGTTGACTAATTGCCCCAGGGTCATGCGCAAAATAGCATCTGCCTGGACGGGCGTTAGCGTGTATTCCTCGGCTACCCCGCGTTCCTCCTGAAATATAGCAAATCCTTCGTCGCCCAGAGCCCGTTTCATCAATGCGCTGGGGCAGCGGATTTCCATCAAGCGTTGCTTGGCCTCCGCCTGCGTCTTCGACGCCCGGATCACGCGGATCACCTCGTCTATATTGGCGTGCGCCAGCAATAGGCCTTCGAGCGTGTGTTTTCGCTGGCGGGCTCTTGTCAAAAGGAACTGCGTGCGGCGACGTATTACTTCGACGCGGTGGCGGATATACTCTTCCAGAATCTCTTTGAACGAAAGCACGCGCGGCTTGCCGTCGACCAGGGCCAGGAAAATGATCGAAAAACTGTCCTGCAAAGGCGTGAACTGGTAGAGTTGGTTGAGCACCACGTCCGGATCGGCGTCGCGTTTCAGATCGAGGACCAGACGCACGGGGTCCTTGAGATCGCTCTCGTTGCGAATGCCCGAGATGCCGGCGATTTTACCGTCTGTCACGGCCGCGGCTATGCGTTCCTCGACACGGTCACGCGCTTGTTGATAAGGTATTTCGCTGACGACGATACGGTGCCGCCCCTTGTTGCCTTCCTCGATTTTGGCGCGGGCGCGAACCACGATAGTGCTGCGGCCCGTATAGTAGCCACGACGGATGCCGCTGCGGCCGCAGACGACTCCACCAGTGGGGAAATCGGGGCCGGGGCAAATTTCCAAAAGCTCATCGATGGATACGTCCGGATCGTCAATCACACGGACGGTGGCATCGCAGATCTCGGCCAGGTTGTGCGGTGGAATCGACGTGGCCATACCCACCGCGATACCGTTGGCGCCGTTTACCAGAAGGTTTGGGAACTTCGAGGGCAGCACGCTGGGCTCGGTGCGCCGCTCGTCGTAGGTAGGAATAAAATCTACCGTGTCGAGCTTGAGATCCTCGAGCATCAATGATGCGGTCTGCGACATGCGGGCTTCGGTATATCGCATGGCCGCCGGGGGCAGACCGGCGATTGATCCGAAGTTGCCCTGCTTGTCGACCAGCACGTGACGCATGTTCCAATCCTGAGCCATGCGGACCAAGGTCGGATAGATCACGCCCTCGCCGTGCGGATGGTAGTTACCGCTTGTGTCGCCGGAAATTTTCGCGCATTTTACACGCGAGGCGCCCGGAGAAAGATTCAGATCGCTCATGGCCACCAGGATTCGACGCTGAGAGGGCTTGAGCCCGTCGCGCACGTCGGGCAAAGCGCGGCTGACGATTACGCTCATCGCATAGGTCAGATAGCTGTTCTTAAGCTCTTCCTCAATGGGGAGGGTGAGCATATTGCCTTCGTCGAACTCGGCATCGTTGGAATTTTCCGATCCGTCGGTCGGCCCAGGTTCTTCGGGTGGAAGATTATCGTCAGTGGACAATGTGAATCCTTTCGGAAGATATTGGCGACAAAAATAGTCTGCTTTTTATATCACTGGCATAAGAGCCTTTTCGTCGGACAAGCCGATCGGGTGAATTATGCCTGTCAATGAAAGCGAAAAAACGACTCTTTAAAGCATCCTTTTGAGAAACTCTGATTGTACCTTTTTGAGTCGATATCGACAAGCCTGACAAGCATCTTTGGGTGCGTCGTAAGTCGTTTTAAGAGTGGATCTTGTGGCACAAGATTCGGGGCCCATTCAGATTTCTCCGCACACCTTGGGGGGTCAGTGAAAAAAGGCAAGGAAGACGTCGACAATTGGTCCGATTCAACTGCCGGCGCCGTTGGTTTCCGCTTCG
>JAFGTN010000300.1 GCA_016934075.1 Pirellulales bacterium | reverse complement strand
TGGCGTTGTGTCCGTACGGAAAGGGACCTTGGAATCAGAAACCCGTCAACTATCCGGGCAATATTGCCGGTGCCGAAAAGCCGCAGTCACTTTCCGCCACCTTGCCTATTGAATTGCATGCCGGCGAGTCTCTTGTGATCGACGCGGGCCAATTCGTGCAGGCTTATACGGTTTTGGATTTTGATGCCGAGGCAGGTAGCCAAATCGAGACCCAGCACGCACAGACTTACCATCTAAAGGGGCGCCATACCGACGGAGTGATGCTCAATATCAATAAATACACGGCCTGCCGCGGCCGCCAGACCTACATGAGCACCGATACGTTCGGATTCAAATACCTGGTAATTCGCGTCACCTCGGGCCGAATCAAGTTACACGGCGTCAAGGTCGTTAACCGGCTCTACCCGTTCGATGTGGTGGGACGGTTTGCTTCGAGCGATCCCTTACTCGATCGTCTCTGGCAGTACAGCGTCAACACCATGCTTGTCTGCAGCGAGGATGCCTATGTCGACTGCGCGGCGCGCGAGCGGGTCGAATGGCTGGCCGACGGCGTCGTGGTAGGGCATCCGGTGACCGGCACCATCTTTGCCGGGCCGGGCAAGGACGGAAAGCCACGCTACGCAGATACCCGTTTGCTGGGCAACATGCTCCGTCACATCGGTCAGAGTCAGTACCATGACGGTCGCGTGAAAGCCCGCCACCCCAACGACTGCTGGGATATTCACGCATACATCGAGGACTATTGCTGTCTTTGGATCCAGTCGATTCGCCACTACTGCGACGCTACAGGCAAGGATGATCTTGCCCGAGAGCTTTGGCCGGCCGTCAAGGCACAGCTCAAGTGGTTCCTCGACCACCGCACGGAACGCGGGCTGGTCGGGGCGCGGGAGTTCGTCTACTTCGGCAATCCCTTGGCCTATCAAACATGCGAAGGGGCCACGCTGAACTGCTATCTATATCGAGCATTGTCTGATGCCGCCGAACTGGCCGGTCGCATCGGTAAGACGGAGGATGCAAGCAACTACATCAAAGCCGCCGTGGCATTGCGTAAATCGATCAATACACATCTCTGGGACGAAAAGGCCGGCAGCTACCACGGCGCGGTCAAGGACGGACTCAAGACACCGCCGACCGTACACGCCGCCGTCATGAATCTATACTTCGACGTAGCGCCCCTCGAGCGACGAAAACGGGTGCAGGAATTCCTGCTGGCCAATTATGATAAAGAGTCTTTTGCACCATACACCCATGCGTTCTTATTCGGTGTACTATACGGCATCGATACGGACCAGGCTGACCAGATAGTGCTGGACCTGATCCGCAGTCGCTGGACCACCATGGCGAATTACGAAACCAAAACCACCTCCGAAGGCTTTGGACCCGGGGAAATGTGCCACGAGGCCGGGACCGTGCCCGCGTACTTCTTGAGCACGTATGTGCTGGGCGTACGAACCGACGATCCCAAACTGCCGGACCGAGTTCTCATAGAACCTCGTCTTGGCGACCTGGCTTGGGCGGAGGGCGTTGTGGCATCGCCCAGCGGCCCCGTCGTCTTGTCCTGGAAACATTCGAAGGACAAAAAGAATCTGCGGTTTGAAATCACGATTCCACAGGGCGCCACGGCGACCGTGCGAATTCCCACGGTTAAAGACGATGTAAAACTGGTCTTGGACGACCGCGAAATGAAAGTGGGCCATGATGCGTCTGAAAAGACGCGACGAGAGGGTCGTTATATTACATTCGAGTTGGGAGCCGGCAAGCATGTCGGTTCTGTTTCACGTTAGTTCCCTTGTGCGTCGCGGACGCACCCTACATGTTCCCACCAAAAATCCCTGCCATACATTACCGGAGAAAAACATGCACGTTTTAAAAGCAAAATATCAACAGATATCAGCAATTGCAATTTTGTTCCTGATCACTGTCTGCACCTCGCTTCTACGTGCAGAGGAGACTGAGAAGGGGCGTCTTATCACGGAAATCGACTGCACGAAGGAATATCCGGCCGACAAGTATTTCGGACACGGCAACGTCCGCGTGGTGGAATCGAAAACAGGCCGCTACCGCGAGGCCGAGGCCAAACCTCTTTCGCGGTTCGGATATCGTTTTGCGATCGACAATGTGGGCAAACCACACCTGATGGTGGTTCGCTTTCCCGACGATAAACGCCGCTACATGTGCATGATGGACGGCACCTGCTACGACCTGACGACGGGCGTGTTTACCGACTTCGCGCAACCGCTCAGCGGCAAGATGCTGGAAATTCGGCAAGTGTTCTGGCCTCGCTGGAAGGATTGCAGCGTGGTCTTCATGACCTGGGGACACGGTGAACCGGCTGCCGTGGCCGATATTAAAGTATACGAGCTTGACGAACTGGAACCGCTCAAGGTTTCGGGCGATCCGAACGACGGCACACGGCGGGATTTTGGAATTCAATACGAAGATCCATGCGGAACAGGCGCCAGCGAAGGGGCCATGACACATAAGCAGTGGACCGAGCACGTGGCTAACTACGCTAAACACACTGGTCAGAAACGCTTCGTTTATCCGATTATCTGGTACCACGGCCCACATTACCCGTCCCAGCGAGAGCCGTCCGACAATTTCGACGTCGTTGTAGCCCCCGACCGCAGGCAATACGTGCGTTGGACCTCGAAGCCGTCGGATTGGGTGGCCGAAATGCTCGAACAGTTCGAAAAAGACGGACTGGAACTGCACACCTCTATGACGCTCTTGCGGTTGGGCAGCCTGATGAAGAACATGAATATCGATCTGGGATCGATTCACGCCGGCAAGGAAACCTATAACAACATGCTCTCCAACAACCAGGTGCAGGGCGGCACCCACGACTGGACGCCGCAATACAATGTGATGAATTTCCCCTCCAAATTGGCCGGCAAACTTTCAACCTACGCTTATGGCGAGCAGACAACCGGCCCCTATGGCGGTGGCCCCATGTTCAACCCGCTGCATCCCACCGTACAAGAGGCCATCATCGGCGTGGCCGAAGAGATCGCCCAGCGTTATAAAAAATATCCGGCATTCAAGGGAATCTCTTTCAACATGTGGCATGCCACCATACTCTGGTACGGCTCGCTCAGCTCGGGCTACGACGACTATTCGGTGGGGCTTTTCGAAAAAGAGACGGGCATCAAGGTGCCCGTCGACGCCAAGGCTCCCGACCGCTTTTCCAAACGTCATGCATTTCTGACCGGCCCACAACGAGACAAGTGGATGGCTTGGCGTTGCAAGAAGATCCACGAACTCAACCGCCGCATCCGCGACGTCGTAGTGGCGGCGCGGCCCGACTTGCGGGTTACATATACTTTCTGGCCCGAGCCGTGGTTCTCAACGATTTTGGGTTTCCCCAAGTCACCCGGCCATCAGCTTCATGCCCGAGGTAGCACGATCGCCTTGTGCCGCGAGGCGGGATTCGATCCGGCCTTGTACCGCGACGAGCCCAACATCGATCTAGACCTGTCGCTCAACCTGGCCCGCGACCGCGACTGCTGGAGCTGGCAAGGCACCAACTCGCCACTGGAATGGACGTGCATGTTCCGCGACCACGATTTCCTCGACAAGGAAACATTGGACGGTTTCGCGGCAAACCCCCGCTCGGGCGTTTACGTCTTCAACTGTTGGGTAGAGGCCTGGGGCGAACATAAATGGTTCCCCTGCGAAAAGGACGATGCCCAGAAGAAAGAACTGGCCGTGATGAGCGGCAAGCCGGCAGAAGGTATCTTTCGTATCAATTCCGAGTATCCCAAAGACGGCTTCTGGTGGGATTCGCAGTTGCGGATCACCCCGCCCTTCCAGGCCGGCGACCATTTCTTGGAAGGTTATGCCCACGCCCTGGCGGAACTGGATGCCCTGCGGATCACGCGTGGCGGCTTGTTTTTAGACAAGGCCCACAGCGATCAGATTCGCCACTTCGCTCTGGCCTATCGCTCTCTGCCCGCCAAAAAGTTCGAAACCGTGGGCGGCACTACCGACCCGGTGGCCGTGCGGACATTGGTGGCCGACGGTCGTCGATATGTGTATCTGGTCAACCGTGACTACTACCCGGTTTCTGTCGAGTTGCACCTAGACAAAACAAACGGCAAGGCGACCGACCTGGCCACGGGCCAACCGGTCGATGCCCCGGCCACTTGGCGTGTAACCCTGGGCCCTTACGATCTGCGTTCGTTCGCACTCTCCCAGCAGGCCGTGGTAAAAGGTTTCACGGCCACGGCTCCGAAGGAAATAGAAAAACAACTCAAAGATAAGGCCCAAAACACATTGGCCATGATCGAGAGTCTAGAAAAGGCCAAAAAACCGCTCCCGGCCGGCGCCAAGAAGATGGCCGATAGCATCAAGGCGGCGATCAAAGAAGGTCGCCTGGCCTGGCTCCGCCGTGCCCTGCACAGTTATCCCATCCGCAAATGCAAGCAGATTGCAGCACCCGGAAACACTGGCTGACAAGCAACCAAAGGATGAAGTATTTAGTCATGACTTATTGCACGTACACGTCCTTATACAGAAAAATAGCATCAATACGCCTGCACGATTGCGATAGCCCAGCACTGCCCAAGGGGTATTCGCTAATGCAATTGTCATTCCCTCAACGAAAACCTGTAATGGCCAAACAATTGAGTTAAAATAAAAAATGATTAGAAATAAATGACTGTCAAGCATCTATCTTCATACGCCTAAAAATCCGTGGAAAGATTTGCACGGTCAATCCAACACTTCGGCAAGGCCTTCTGGAGTTTCTTGACGCCAACATCGGTGATCTGGGTGTCATCGAGGTACAGAGAATGGAGACTGGGAAGTCCTTTAATATATTCAAGGCCAGCGTCAGTCACCTGAGTACCATCCAGATCCAGCTCTTGTAGACTAGTAAGCCCTTTAATATGTTCAAGGCCAGCGTCAGTCACCTGAGTACCATCCAGAATCAGGTCTTGGAGACAGGTCAGATCCTTAAGATGCTCCAGACCAACGTCGGTGATCTGGGTGTCCGCGAGGTACAGGGTTTGGAGACTGGTAAGTCCTTTAATATGTTCAAGGCCAGCGTCAGTTACCTGAGTTTTCCCCAAATTCAGCACTTGGAGACTGGTAAGCCCTTTAAGATTTTCAACGACAGCATCCGTTGCTTGATTCCCGATGAAACAGATATCGCAGACTGGGCGATAAGTAAAGCATTTCCATAACCAGCGGTCTGGTATCGACAATACATCTTTTAACTCATTTTGCTGATGCAATAAGATCGCCCCCCCCAATTTCGCAAGTTTGTCAGTTGCCCTGATCTCATTTCGGATTCGCTGTATCCGTTGCCCCAACAAGCCAAACACCACACCCGCAACCATCACAAACAATAACAGCGTCCGCAAGTTGAACTGGTACCAGCGGAGTTTAGGTTTTGGCGGATTGGAGTCGCTCAAGGTTATGCCCTCAAGATTTGATAGGTGATACGTTAGCCATTATAGGGAACCACCATTTCCATGCAAGCAGGCAAAGAGGTTCCGCCAAGCAGATGTAGGGTGCTTGCTTGCACGCACCGCCGGAGAACGGAGACTTCAGACTGGCTGACTGTTTCGGAACAATATACTTTTGTCAGCCCATGCCTGAAAAAACCTCATGCGAAGCACGCCATTTTCTGATGGAACTCCACTTTCAGCCACCAAATTATTCCAAGAACCTTCAAAAATACTTGTTGTCACTATATAGGCTCATATTATTTTCGCGTTTTCGTACTTTCGAGCTTTCGTGATCTAAAATGTTTTCGCTCCGATTTATTCAGAGGCAAGTAATTATTTTGCGACATACGCAATTCGAGTGTGGCGGTCGATGTTGCCAGTACTATTGTACCACCACGTGACAATCGCATATAATATGATGACATGTTGTGCGGCTACCAACACGAACTCCAATATTGAAACGGAAAACAATAATGAGACGACTATCATTTTTATTGGCACTGTCGCTGATCTTCGCGAACGTTGCCGCTTTGAACGCGGCCGAAAAGGTCGATATGAAAAAACGGGCGGAAGAGCTCAAAAACCTCAAGTGGGGTATGTTCGTCTGCTGGTCGTTTAGCACATATTCCGGCAAGGAATGGACGCCCGACATTAAGGATATTTCATTCTTTAAAGCCACCTCTTGCGATACCGACCAATGGGTGCGCACGGCCAAAGAGGCCGGCATGGGCTACATCCTTTTCCTCACCAAGCACCACGACGGTTTCTGCCTCTGGGACACGAAAACCACCGACCGCAAGGTAACCCGCGCTCCGCTGGGCCGCGACGTGCTGGCCGAACTGCGCAAGTCGTGTGACAAGCACGGCATCAAACTGGCCCTGTATTTCTCCGAAGGCGAATGGCGCTGGCCCAACGCGCCCGACGGCAAACGCTACAAGAATAACGGTGGCCATAACCCCGAGATGAAAAAGGCGCAACTACGCGAACTGCTCACCGAATATGGACCTATCGAATACATCTGGTTCGACCACGCCATCGGCACCGGCGGTC
>JAFGTN010000299.1 GCA_016934075.1 Pirellulales bacterium | reverse complement strand
CGGCGTTTAGATATAATTTGACGGCTGCGCCGCCAATTTATATCTAAGTGCCCTTGACTTGCAATTTTGCAAAAGTCCACCCGGAAGTCTCCCCTGATATTAAACCAATACATCTACCCTATCCAGTCTACGGCATTTTTGAGATGGCGCCTCTCTACCCCCCCATTGGCGGTTCAGCGGTGGAGATATTTTTCTCAATCCGCAATATCGGAATAAAACTGTGTTCATATTATCCCCCCAATCGGTAAAGGGGGCGTCGACATACGCAAACGGATCCATTAGGCTACATTTTTGACAGTGTGTTTACTGTAAAGCTATCGTGGCACTGCCCCTGCGGGCGATCTGAGATAGATATATCAACACAAAATCTGTTCCCTATCCGTTCGAGAGGAATCCCCAAATGAATTCAAAAAGAGTTTTTCTCAGTCAGAGCGAAAAACCCAAAGCTTGGTATAACCTGCTTGCCGATTTACCCGAGCCGCTTCCCCCGCCCTTACATCCCGGTACCAAGCAGCCGGTTGGGCCCGATGACCTGGCTCCGATTTTTGCCCAGGAACTGATTGCCCAGGAGATGAGCCCCGAGAGGTGGATCGAAATTCCGCAAGAGGTGCAGGACGTATACGATATTTGGCGTCCATCGCCGCTGGTTCGGGCCACCGAATTGGAAAAAGCCCTGAAGACTCCCGCGAGAATTTACTTCAAGGACGAGAGCCACAGCCCGCCTGGCAGCCACAAGCCCAATACGGCCGTGCCGCAGGCATATTACAACAAGAAAGAAGGCATCAACCGCCTTACTACCGAGACGGGTGCGGGGCAATGGGGAAGCGCTTTATCGTTTGCCTGCTCGCAGTTCGACATGGAGTGCAAGGTTTACATGGTCAAGTGCAGCTACGAGCAAAAGCCTTACCGTCGCTCGATGATGCACGTTTGGGGCGGCAATGTATCACCCAGCCCATCGAATGAAACCAAAGCCGGCCGCCAGATCCTGGCCGCCGATCCCGACTCGCCCGGCTCGCTGGGTATCGCCATCAGCGAAGCCGTCGAGGCAGCCGTTGCCCGCGAGGACACCAAGTATACTCTTGGCAGCGTGCTCAACCATGTGATGCTGCACCAATCTGTCATAGGCCTGGAAACCGAGAAGCAGTTCGAGATTTTCGAAGATACGCCCGACATCGTCATCGGTTGCGCCGGCGGCGGCAGCAACTTCGCCGGGCTGGCCTTCCCCTACATTCGTCGCAGGCTGGAAGGCAAGGACATCCGCTTCGTGGCCGTCGAGCCGCGATCCTGCCCGACGATGAGCCGCGGTTCGTATAACTACGATTTCGGCGATACTACCATGCTGACGCCGTTGTTGAAGATGCTGACCCTCGGCCACACCTTCATTCCGCCGGGTATCCACGCCGGCGGGCTGCGTTATCATGGCATGGCTCCTATGGTCAGTCTTTGTGCCAAACTGGGTATCATTGAAGCGGCCGCCTATCACCAGTTGGAATGCTTCGCGGCAGCGCAGCTCTTTGCCAAGACCGAAGGCATTATCCCCGCGCCGGAAACCGCGCACGCCATCCGCGCCACTATCGTCGAGGCCGAAAAGTGCCGCGAGGAGGGCGAAGAGAAGTGTATCGTTATGAGTTTCTCGGGCCACGGTCTCTGCGACCTGGGCGCCTACGATCGTTACTTCGCCGGCGAGTTGGACGATCACAGCTATTCGGAAGAAAAACTGGCCGCGGCCATGGCCGACCTGCCGCAGGTCGACTGACTTGGGCAAAAACCTTTAAGCCGCTTGCTGCTTTACAAAACAAAAAGGCGGCGGGAGAATCACGATGTGAGGCTTCCGCCGCTTTTGTTTATGTGTTCTGTGGCAACAGTTGACTATCTGGCGTAGAATCGTAGAATCATGTTCACTCGAATAGGCGAATCATAGGCGAGCGGGGCGGATGTGCGTCCTGCTGAAATGCTATGAAGATGGCGTATAATATAAAAAAGGAACCAGTATTTTCTAATATGGTTCTTCACGGAATTCAGAGGGTGAAAATGAAGTCAACTTGCCTTCGGCATGAGGTTTTTCAGGCATGGGCTAACAAAAGTATATTGACTCAAGCCAAACTTCAGGGTGATAATACCGTGGTCTGGTAAAGCGGAGGTAGGCACTTCTGAGGAGCAAGCTACCAAGGAATAACCGGATTCTGATGGAAGTATATTCTGTCAAGGCTTCTCGGATATTCATAGTTCTAGGAGCTTCTTTTTCATACTTTTGTTAGCCCATGCCTGGAAAACCTTCGTGCGGAGCACGACAATACCATTTTTACCCACGAAATTCCGTGAAGAACCTCTAATAAAAAGTTCGGGTTCCTCTTCTCGACTTGGTCTATTTGGAGATTATATCGTTCCTTCACGAATTTCGGTTTGTCACACTATTTCATCAAAAACCGTAGAGAAAGTGGTGCAGAATGGAAAAGCGATACCAGGTATTTGTTAGTTCAACTTTTCAAGATCTCAAGGAAGAACGGTCAGAAGTTATCCAGGCTCTTCTGGAAATGGATTGTATTCCATCTGGCATGGAGCTTTTCCCGGCGTCCGATGAAACTCAATGGGAAATTATAAAACGTGTGATTGATGACTGCGATTACTATGTGGTAGTAATCGGTGGTCGATACGGAACAACCGATTCCGAAGGATTGAGTTATACTGAACGAGAGTTCGACTATGCGGTTTCAACAGGAACCCCGGTTCTCGCTTTCCCAATCCAGGACCCAAGCCAAATACCAGCGGGTAAAACTGAGATGGAAGCGGAGGCTCAAAAAAAGCTTGCTGCATTTAGAGACAAGGTTTGCAAAAATCGAACCGTCAAATTCTGGTCGTCTATTGAAGATCTGGGAGCCAAGGTATCGAGGGCCATTAACCATGCAATCAAGCACCAACCGGCCGAAGGTTGGGTGAAAGCAGGTTGCGCAGGCGATCCGGAAACAGTTTTGAAACTTAGGGCACGAATAGATGAACTGGAAACCGAATTAAATAACGTAACGACGAAACCACCAGTTGGAATAGATGATTTAGCTCAAGGTGGTGAAGAATTTGACATTCATTTCTCGGCGTGGGAAGGATATGATCAATTATACAGAAAATTCAATATTTCGTGGGATCGATTGATTGCTATCCTCGGACCTCTGATGATGAACGAATCTACCGAAGAAGCTCTCAAGCAGACTATTAAGCATTTTCTTGAAATGAAGCTGACTCATGAGCATCTGTCAAATTTTTTGGTCGATGACGAGAGCTTTCAAACCATAAAAATTCAGTTAATGGCCTTGGGAATAATTCAGAAAAGTGAACGAAAGAGAACACCAAGCGATAAAGGGACATACTGGTCTCTGACACCCTATGGAGCCAACTATGTTATGAAGTTAAAGGCCATCCAGAGAACATAGGGTAGGGCTACCGGAGTTTACTCCTCCGTCACGTCCTTCTCCCGTGCCTTCGAAAGCGTATCGGCCTGCGATTCGTATTCCTTGGTGAAATCCTGGATTTCTTGCTTCACGTCGTCGCGTTGATCCTCGGAGATGGTTTTATCTTTTTCCGCCTGGTCGGCTTTTTTGTTGCCGTCGCGGCGGATGTTGCGGATGGCGACTTTGGCTTCTTCGCGAAGTTCGTTGATGCGGCCCACCATTTTGCGTCGCACGTCGACCGAGAGGGCGGGTACGTTGAGGCGTATGACGCGGCCGTCGTTTTGCGGATTGAGTCCCAGAGAACTGGCCTGAATGGCCTTTTCGATATCTTTGAGAGTGCTGGGATCATAAGCTCGAATGACAATTTGAGTGGGATCGGGCGCGCCGACCGATGCGAGCTGTTTCAGCGGTACGGCAGAGCCGAAAACTTCGACCTTCAACGAATCGACCAGTCCAGGATTTGCCCGACCGGTGCGGATACCGGCCAAATTGCTCTTGAGCCCTTCGATGGTCTTTTCCATCCGCTCTTCGATGTCCAGAAGGATATCATCGCCGTTCATGATTTTCTATTCCCTCGTTATGATTTCGACATTCCTCTTTATTTCGCCCTCTGCCCTCTGATATCTGCCCTCTATACACTTCACACCTTCACCAGCGTTCCCACGCGCTCGCCCTGCACGGCCCGTTCGATGTTTCCCACTGTGCGGAAATTGAACACGCGGATGGGCATCTCATACTGTTTGCATTTAGCGATGGCTTCCTGGTCCATCACCTTGAGATTCTGGCGGTGTACGTCGTCGTAGGTCAACTCGCTATAGAGTATGGCATGAGGGTTTTTCTCGGGATCTTCGCTGTAGATTCCGTCGACGCGGGTTGCCTTCAGAAGCACATCGGCTTCCAGTTCCAGCGCTCGTTGCGCGGCTGCCGTGTCGGTGGTTACGAAGGGACTTCCGGTGCCGGCTACGAGGATGATAATGCGGCCTTTTTCCAGGTGCCGGCGGGCGCGGCGGCGAATGTACGCCTCGGCCACGCCTTCCATGCGGATAGCCGTCATCAGTCGCGTTTCGCAGCCCAGCGATTCCAAGGCGTCCTGTAGGGCCAGGCCATTCATGACCGTGGCCAGCATGCCCATGTAGTGGGCCGTGGCTTCGTGGACACTGGAGTTGCCCGATGTGAACTGCGCGCCGCGGAGAATGTTTCCGCCGCCGAGGACTATGGCGATTTGCGCGCCGTGTCCTGCCGCACGATATGTTTGCTCGGCAATGTGCAACACGTTATCCATGATGATGCCGCGTTCGCCCGGATTGCAAAAGCCCTCGCCTGAAATCTTCAGCACGATCCGTTTATAGGCGAGTTTGCTGGACGGATCTTGTGAAGCGGTATTCTTGCCATCGTCCGACATCGGGCTACTCCTTTTCCAAAATCACGGGCTTGCTGAAACTGGGGCTGTCTGGTAATCGGGAGGGCGAGGCTCCCGCTGAGCCTAGGGCGTAACACAAATGCATGGCCGGTTTTTGGCTCAGCGGGAGCTTCGCCCTCCCATTGTTCGATTTGTACTACTTGCCGAGTTCCCAATGGATGAACTTGACCAGTTTCATGCCGGCGGCCTTGGCGGCCTTGCCGACGGTGAGCTTGTCGTCTTTTACGAAGGGCTGCTCGGCCAGGCATTGCTCGGCGTAGAAGTTACGCAGGCGGCCTTCCACCATCTTATCGATGATATTGTCGGGCTTGCCTTCGGCGCGGGCGGCTTCTCCCAAAATTTCGCGTTCTTTGTCAACCACGGCCGGGTCGAGGTCGCTGATGGCCAGTACAGTCGGTCGCATGGCGGCAGTGTGCATACAGATGTCCTTGG
This sequence comes from Pirellulales bacterium, assembly GCA_016934075.1. Classification (GTDB taxonomy): domain Bacteria; phylum Planctomycetota; class Planctomycetia; order Pirellulales; family Thermoguttaceae; genus JAFGTN01. Next base: position 71 of record JAFGTN010000299.1, on the reverse strand, counting down.
CCAACTCTTCCGAACCGCCTTCGACTTGCAGAAGAACTCCCACGGCGCCGTTGTGATGCACGTATCCGCCG
>JAFGTN010000298.1 GCA_016934075.1 Pirellulales bacterium | reverse complement strand
CCGGCAAGAAGCTGGCCGCCAACGCGCCCTCGGCAAACAATTGCCTGAAAAGATTAGGCACACGGAGGGCAACCACGAAGGCGTCCATCACACCTCCGCTTGCCAAGCCGAACAGCGAGGCGGTGGCAATATCCCTAGCCATACCCAACACGCGGCTGACTAACGTGCCGAAAGCCGTAACCCGGGCACCGGATATCAAAGGGTGTCGTTGGCTGGAACTCATTTCTGGAATTTCACATCCTTTGCACTATATCCCAGCTCGGTTTCATGGCCATTCTTCTCGTATTCACCCAACTCGGCCACCAGATCACAACATGTGGTTAGATCCAAAACGCTGAGCGTCTGAATCGTCCTCAACACGACAAGCTGCCGACTCCAGGTGTCCGGATCGTGGGCCACGTCGAGCAGGATATACTTGGCTACATTCACCGGGTCGTCGAGCGAACCTTCGCGGGGTCCGTCAATTGGATCGCCTGCCATCGACGGCGAGGTCAGACTCCGCACGGTTTTCAGCAATACTCCTCGCCGGCGGCAAATCATCCGACGGCATGCCGCCTGCTGTTCACCTTGATAGTGCTTGAAAGTTGGCAATTCGAAGAGCCGATTAAACCGGGAACTGTATTGAAAGGCCGTCCACAGCCCCATAATTCTGCCGAAAAATCCCACGTATCCCTGATCAAGCGGTCCTTCGTCTTCCACGGCTCGGACGAAGGATCTTTCCAGCAACCGCACCATCTCCAGGCGGCTGCGTGCGTCGCGATAATCTATCGTATAGGCGATTGTCATTGCACGCAACGCAGCAAGAGATTGATCGCCGCAATTGAGCCTTTCCAACCAGCGACGGAATTCAATCACCTGCCGGCGACGTATGGCGCCCAAACTACGAATCGAATCTCTCATTCGCGGGTTTGCATTGATCAAGGCCAGGTCTTCTTCGACCGGCAGCCTGGTCACTTTATGTTCAGTTTTGGGCATGCCCGGCAGGCGGATACCCAGATATTCGGGATCGAAATCGGCTCGCATTCTCAGACATTCCAAAAAGATCGGCTTGCGCATGCGGTGTATCTTCCGCACGGCCACTTCATATGGATCGACTTTATCCAATAGACCGGTCTCGCCGATCTTGGGATTCAAGACCTCGCACACGAAACGGCAGATCATCCGTGCCGCCCGAAACAAAAAGATTCCGCTCCAGAAAACGATCTTCAAGGGCAAGAGCAGAACGCGCCCACCCTCGAAGTGCTGCTGATATAAGGCAAAGGGGTTGAACGTGCGTTTTTCACGCGGCAAATGATGCAATGGATAGGTGCGAAAAGTACGGCGTATGTTATCGCGTCTGTCTCGCCGCATCATCTCAGCGATTTGATCACCGTAGCGGGCACGGATATTGTCTTCCAAATCGGCATCGGCCGAGAGGAAGTGCACGGCCGTGAAATCGTTGCTCTGGAATCCCTGGCGACGCACGAGACGTTTGGGCTTGATTCCCGAATCGTCATAAGTAATTGTCACAGCGGTATCGTTGAGTGAATCCAGCGAGCTCAACCGCTCACGCACGGCTTGTGGCAGTTCGGCATCCTCGACACTTTTTCCTTGCCGGCGAGCAAGCCAATGTGCGTATCGGCGGATATGCGATGGTCTAGCCGTTGCCGCGCGGCGCAACGGTATCGTATGTGTGTTGTAATCGACGACCAGTTTGGCCGTCTGTTGTATAAGGCTACGCGAGATAAAATGGAACCACAGATGAGGGCCACGAAACGATGCCCGTGAGTTGGCAAGGTCCAGCCGCAAAAGTTGCTTGCGGCGGTCTCGCCCGTAGCGCAACCTGGTACGTCGTATCGAAATCAACACCAGGTTGCCCAACAGTTGGTTGGTGGTTTTCGTATCAGTGTAATGAAACGGCGCGCCCTCGAGATAATTCTCCCAAAGTTGCTCGATGGCCTCTTTTATTTCCGCGTCCTGTTCCACCGAGAATGTCAGTTCGTTTTCATTCTGCTGTAGAGCATTTTGCCGATTGAATTCATTTTCGGGTTCAATAACACGCGCTTGTAAAACTGACCGGTAACGTGTAGCCAGCCGCTGTTTAAGACGTTTGGTTGCCGCGAAATACTGGGCCTCGGCCACCCGATTGTAGAATTCGCTGGCCTCGCCGGCAATCTGCCGGAACCAAATGCCCAAAGTTAAAGGTATCAGGCATAATAGCCCTAGAATAACCAGTGGTGCCCCCACCAACTTCTCCAGCGACTGGCTGATGGACTTTAGCGTTTCGATGGGCAACAGGCTGGCCAGGTAAGACACCACCAAAAGCGACAGGCCTAACATCAGGAACCGGCGTGTGGGCCGTGCCGTGCCTTTGACCATCCAATCACCCAGCGAATCGACGAGTTGCGGAGCGGTAACCGTGCCGTAAAGATCAGCTACCCAGTATACACGGTCAAGCGCATGACGCAGGAACACCCCCAATTGGTTTGCCACCTGGGCCGTTGTTTCATAAGGGCTCGAGAGCCGCCCGGCGGCCACCAGGTCTCTTACCAGCGGCAAGCGGCGAACTGCGAAAACATCGAACGAGCGACACCATCTAACCGTGCTGGTGGCCAACGTGCGACCGATACGATCCGACACGCCCGCGGGCGTGGCCGCAAGTAACCGAGCAATAACACTTTCCAGCGAAATCTCCCGCGCCGCTGTGGTTTTCAACTGCCCCGGAGGCGCCACGTGACCGACTTCCGTGGCAGAGAGAACTACCATCAGGTCACGCAGGCGAGCCTCGGTAAGAGCCTCACGAGACTCTCGCGGTAGCCAGGCCAGCAACTCCGCCGCCCTGTGATTGAATCGCTCTCGCAGAGCAAGCAGCGCCTTCCGGTAGGGCGGCTCCTCGCTGGCAATCGTTGCCCGTTCGAAGAGCACAAAGTTGCGGTTCAAAAGCGGAGAGAATTGTCGCACCAGACGATCTGACGCCTGCAAAGCAAAGCCCAGCAGCCTGAACATGCGGATTACAGGCCGGGCAACGCGCAGCCAACGGACCATTCGCGGTAGACGTAATAACCGCAAAAGCATTACGCTTTCACCCAACTCAACAACGTTCAAATACTGGTGCGAAGCCAGGGCGATGAATCCGAAAGGTATCGAGGGCAACAACATCGTCAACCAGTTGCGACGAAAGAATAGCCACTTCCGGTTGACCATGGATATTTTCAAGAAGAATTCGAACAAAAATACAAGGCAGATGCCCAAATCCAACCAGGCGAAGATACTTTCCACGATCATGCCATGATCGGGCCAATAAGTGCGTTCCAATCTAACCAGTGGTGTTTCCGCAACCAGTAAAAAACAAAACAACAGCAACAGAAAAAGTATGAACCGCTCCAGAGTCTCAACAGCACGATGTCCGAATCGGTTTTCCATACGCCAGGCAAGACGGCGCTCCTGCATTTCTGCCGAAAGGTGCTTCTCGCGCCGTCGCAAGGATCGTTCTAGTTGCGACGTATCCGCAGTGCCATATTTGCGTACGGCACATCGGCAAAGCCGAACATCATCGTACATCAGTTCGACTGTCCTTACGGCTTCACCCAACGAGGATTCTTCCATAAATGCCAGCGATTCGGCCGCAACCTCCCCGAGTTCTTGGGCAGCATGCTCCAACGCCACCCCACGTTCTTTCTCATCCAGATCGGCCAGGCTCGCTAGCCACTGTTCTTGTGCGAGGGCGTGGTAGGCCTCCAAATCGGTCTTTGCTTTTTCGTACTTCTCCGCCTTAAGAAGCTTGCGAATGCTGGTATCTGATATTTTGCGATTTGAACTTACAACTTCCGCTTCTGCAGCGATTTGGCCATGAGATATTTCCGAGTTTTTGGTTTTATGACATTCGGTCGTGCTTCCTGTTTCGAGGTGTTTGAGCAGACGGCTCGATGCCTGCCAGGCGTTGTACCAGCCGTGCCAATCCGTGGGCCTCGGCTGGTCGAGCATGGCCTTGACTTGCTTGGAAAGCACCGCCTGGTGCACCCGCAAAGCAACTTCCCGCAACCTCTGCGAAGACAATCGAGCCGCCGCTTTGTCGGCCTTTTTGCCCAATGGCATAGGCACGTCGGAACTTGTGCCGCCGTGGACCACATGTCCCGTCAGACCGTGGTCGTCGCGACCACGGTGGGTTCGGCTTGGATCAGCCATTCTAGGCGGCGGCGCGGCCGTAGTCGGGCGATCCTCCCAAGCGTCAATCTCGCGACGTAGCGACTCTTCTTCCAAAAGAACACGGCCGAGAAAATCTATGCCCTCGCGACCTTCCAACAAAGCCACCATGGTTCCCTGCCAGTGCAGGTCGTCGCGAAAACACTCTATCGCGAAGGCTACAGTTTCCGTTGGAAGCTTGTGATCGTCCAATAAACCGGCCAGATAACGGTCGTCTTCGGCCAATTGCTCAACCACAATCGAGGAAATCGCCACCGCATATCCGGCCACGTCACAATCGCCTCGTGCGTGCTCGACCAGGCAACGGTAACAAGCACTCTGCGCCGTAGCCAACAATCGCAACAGCCGTCGCCGTTGGGGAGCGCGGGCGTTGTAACGGTCCCAATCGCGGCGCAACAATATCCCTTCGCGCACCAGAACGAGCCAATCGCGACAGCCAATAGAGTCGTTGTCCCTGGCCGCCTCGGCACGATCGCACCACTGGTCGGTTGCTTCAGAGAATTGCTTGTCGTTAAGATCTGCCATCTAAAAATGCCATGCAAAATACTAAACAGCAACATGGGACGAAATGCAGAGCAGCCGTCCGTGGTTGTGTTTGTAAACTTTACATAATAAGATATAGATTCTACCCTGCTTTCAGGCTGCATGCAACGACAGTGCTTATCCATCCGTTCCGGTGCCAGAATGAAAAATGATGTTCGCTTGGCTGGACAAGCATCTGGGGCAACCCGGAGCGGCACCGTCGTGAAAAAAAGAAATCCGACCCCATGTAGACGGTTAAACGGGTGAGTAAATACTACTCGACCGAGTTCAGTTTGGCAAATCCAGCTTTCTCAATCTACACAGCCGACTAATAGGCACCACGCCGGCTCAAAACCGACCATGGCGTTAGCAAAAACAGTTTCAGGTCGTTAATGAAATTCTGGTTTTCGACATACCAGATATCCATCTCGACCCAGCGTTCGAAACCGATATCCGATCGCCCGCTGACTTGCCAGAGGCATGTCAGCCCCGGCTTGACGGATAGGCGGCGCCGCTGCCAGGGTTCGTACTTGGCAACTTCCTCGCCGATAGGCGGGCGCGGACCAACCAGTGCCATGTGTCCCGCCAACACGTTAAAAAGTTGCGGCATTTCGTCGATGCTCGTAACTCGCAGAAAACGGCCGATCCGTGTTATCCTCGCATCGGATCGATTCTTAAAAATCGGTCCGTCTTGCTCGTTTTCTATCTCACTCTTCTTTGATTCCGCATCGATACTCATGCTACGGAATTTATACATGGTAAACGGTCGTCCGCGATGCCCTAATCGAATCTGCCGAAACAGAGGCTTGCCGCGCGTCGTAAACATCAAGACAACAAACGTGGTCAGCATAACAGGCGAGAGCAGAACCAGTAAACATATTGCTCCAACGATGTCAAATATCCGTTTTATTGCCAGATATACAGAAGAGCGATTGCCCTCCGCCGGGACAATCTCCAATCCGGCGGCTATTTGCGGCTCGATTGAATGTGAATGTTGATTGTGGCGCCTATATGCCGCCCGATCCGTGGAAAATGGCTTCCAGGCAAGCATTGGATAATTCAGCCCAGGATTGTCGATTTGCAGGTCGAGTAATTCACCTAACAAAACGCTGGTTTCGACGGTCTCATCTCGGAGCGTCAGGATCGAAGAACTGCTATTTGCCGGGGCCATGTGTGGTTTGCCTCTTCTGTTGATGCGATAGAGCGTGGAGCCGATGCCTTGAAAAACTAGCTATCCTATGACCAAGTGACATCGAAGTTCATCGATGGGGGCTTAGATAGAGCAAACTTCGGACCAGATGTATTTGCGTGCCGAAAAGCCATGTCTCTGCATGACGTAAATTCATGCCGGCACGAGACTTACGGCTACTGCCTTGTTGCCGGAGGAATTTTCATCGTTGTTCAAATAAAGAAACATGTTGTGAAAAAGAAACGCCGCAGATGATGCTCACACAAGCCGTCATCGCCCAGGGTGAGGTATGGTTTAGAGGTACGCTTTTGCTGTTGGCGGCTTCCATCACCGAACTGTCATTACAAAACGACTTGACGGATCCGAGAACCCATGGAATTTCTGTTATTCATAGTCACGATTGTCGCGCTCGTCTGGGCGAGCGTGTTTTTCCTGCGCGGAAATTTGCTTTTAGGATGCCTGGCAGTACTTCTGGCCGGAAGCTGTTTCGGGCATCCGTTTTGGAATGCTACTTTCGGCCCAATCCCTTTGACCATACACCGAGTACTATGGGTGGGGCTGATCGGCGTCTGTATTGTCTGGCGACGCCTGGGAAGAACCGACGTGAAACCGTTGGGCCCTCCCGAAATAGCAATGTACGCATTTATCGCGGTGGTTTGCCTCAGCGCATTATCACACGACTGGAAAACCAACAATTATAATCCACTCACAGCGCTGGTCCTTTGCTATGTAATGCCCGCCGGTATATATTGGGTGATTCGTCAGGCTCAAGTCAGCGAGGGCTCGCAACGTATAGTGTTTACCGCCCTGGGCGGATTCGGATTGTACCTGGCACTGACCGGTATAGCCGAGGTAACGGGACAATACTGGGTAGTATTTCCGCGTTATATCGCTTCGCCCCAACACGCCGAATTTTTCGGCCGAGCACGCGGTCCCCTGCTCAATCCTGCGGCCGGTGGATTCGCTTTAAGTGTTTGCGCGTTTGCGGGATTGATGCTCTGGCCTTATGTGGGGCGAAAAGGCCGTATTGCACTGGCCGCGTTTAGCATGGCATGCATGGTTGGCGTGGCCTGCTCCCTCACGCGTAGCGTGTGGTTGGGATTCGGACTGGGAGCCATGGTGCTGGCCGGTTTGGCATTGCCCAAGCGACTGCGTCTACCGCTTCTGGGAGGCAGTTTGTTATTTGCCGTGGTTATCGCGGCCACGCAATGGGATAACATTATTTCCTTCAAACGCGATAAAGAGCTTAGCGCCCGAGCCACTGCCTCTTCTGTAGAACTTCGCCCCATCCTGGCCAGAATTGCCTGGAATATGTTCAAGGACAAGCCGCTATTCGGGTGTGGATATGGCCAATACATGAACGAACACGGAAAATACCTGTCCGACCACACCACCGAATTGCCGCTGGAGATGGGGCGGCCGTACGTTCAACACAATGTATTTCTGAATCTGCTGGCCGAGACCGGGCTGACGGGAATGAGCCTCTTTATCTTGCTCCTGGTCCTATGGTCACGAGATGCCTGGCGTTTGTGGCGTTCTCCATACGCGCCTCTTTGGGCTCGTCAACAGGGTCTCTTGTTCCTGACGATGATGGGACCATACATCTCTAACGCCACTTTTCACGATGTCTCGCTGATGCCCATGGCAAATGCGCTGCTGTTCTTTGTGGCCGGACTGACCGCGGCAGTGCGTGGATTGGTGATGTCTCCTGAAAAGGCGGGAAAACCGGCTCAGCCCGATCGCTCGTTTTCCTGGACCGGTTCGATATTCCACCAGCCCTGGTGGAAAACCAGTTCGTAGCCCTTCGGTACTCCATACCAGGCGGCGAATTCCTGTTCCGCTTCTTGCCGATTAACCGATCGCCCGATTGACCAAGCTGCCACTGCAAGTGAGATCGGCCCCATGACAGCTAAATAAATTCGCGGGCCCCATAAAAATGAATCGCCAAAAATCCATTGTCCCAGGGCGATAATCGTTAGCAGATTCATAACAACGTGAATTTCACAAGCCTTCCTGGCCAAATAGGCCGCCAACCTGCACGCATGACGAGGCAACGGCGGCTGGCGGCTGGGACGAGCGCCTCCGCCGCCGGTGACTTCCAATTTTCCGCGAACTCGCTTCAAACGTTTAGCGAATG
>JAFGTN010000297.1 GCA_016934075.1 Pirellulales bacterium | reverse complement strand
TGCGGCATCGGGCTGGTTTTTCAAGCATTCAATCTGATTCCCACACTTACGGCGGAAGAGAACATTCTGCTACCGGCGCTGGCCGACGGACATATCGACGGGGCCGACGATCGCTTAAACAAATTGCTTACGCGGTTGGAACTCGACCATCGCCGCCGCCACCGGCCCGACGCCTTGAGTGGCGGCGAACAGCAGCGGGTGGCGATCGCCAGGGCGCTTATCGCAGAACCTTCCTTGATCCTGGCCGACGAGCCGACCGGCAGTCTTGATTCGGTCACCGGTCAGAGTATTTGCCGCCTGTTGCAGGAATTGTGCAAGCAACAAAATCGAACCATCGTGGTGGTTACACACGAACCTACCGTGGCTGTTTGGGCCGAGCGGATCGTCGTACTCAAGGACGGGCAGATACTGACAGAATTTCCCACCTCACAATTCGGCGACGTGCACGATCTGGCCGCGCACTATCAGGATATAGTCAGCACCACATCAACGAAGGAGGTGTGTGGATGAAGGTTGCATGGAAACTGGCTTTTTCATTTGCCTTGCGTCGACCCATGCGGATGTTGCTCACATCGGCGGCCGTGGTGGCTTCGTCGTGCATCGTGGTTTGGGTTGTCAGCGGCTATGATGCGCTTAGTTCGCAATTCGGCAGGCAGGCAACGGAGTATCTTGGCCGTTACGACTTTTTCGTCGTGCCCGAAGACCCCAACAACGCGTGGCTCGATTCGGATTTAGTGGACGCGTTGCGAAAAGACCCGGCCATTGTGGAGGTCGAGCCGATGGCCCAGGTGCGAATGCAGCGACTGATGAATCCGAACGTTGGACCCGGCATGGGCGGCGGTCCGGGCGGTGGATTCGTCGAACCGGGCAGGCCACCTTCAGCACAAAACAAGCGGCCGGTAAGCGGCAACTCGGCTTCGAAAAAGGAACCGATAAAATCCGCCCCTACGGGGCAATCCAAAAAAACAGGCAGACCTAGCATGCGATTCGGTCCACCCCACGCGCCCACGTTAGTGGGTACCGATTCCGCAAACCCTCCTTATGCAATGATCGAAGGCAGATGGATCGACCCCCAACATGCCGACGATCGCGGCGTCGTTGTGGGCAAATCTTTGGCGGAACAAGCGAATTTCAAGCTCGGGGACGAGGCATTGGTGATCCTGGGCTCGAAAGAATTTCGAGTGAAAATCGCCGGTATAATCGAAGAAGGTCCGTCGCGAATGTCAATGGATCGCGGCATGCGCCCGCCATCGGTCGATAAATCGCCCACGGGCATTGCAGCCGGTCCGGCGTCGTCGGCCGTTTATGTTCCCATGGCCCTGGCAAAATATTTCAGCCGCGGCAAGGCGAAAATCAATCTGATCAACATCCGCTTGAAGCCGGAGGGGAAATCCCAGCTTGAGGAATTTCGCAAAACCTGGGAAAAACGCGTCGCCGCAACCCGGCCGCTCGCTTCGATTCTGGGTGTTGAAGACATCCGCTCAGGTATTGAAGAGGGCATGCTGGCAAGACGATCCCAGCAGCAAGCCTGGGCTGCCACCGGGCTGGCGTTGCTTGCCGCGCTGTTTATCATCTTTACTACATTAAGCATGGGTGTTGCCGAGCGCGTTCGTCAGTTCGCCGTGATGCGTGCCGTGGGGCTCACGCGCGGACAAGTCGCCTGTGTCATCGCCTTCGAGGGAATCATTCTGGCGCTGATCGGCTGGGGCGGCGGTTTACTGGCAGGCTGGGGGATATTGTCCGTGGTTTCACGCATGGAAACCGGTTTATTTCATAGTGGTGTCTCATTGGGAAAGTGGTGTATTATCTTAACGGGCATCAGTGCGCTGGGCGGCGCGCTAGCCGCATCAATCCTACCGGCATGGCGGGCAATGCGTGTGCGTCCCCTGGATGCCATGTCGCCGCGGTACTCGTCGCGGCCCAATTTGTTATGGGTGGTGGTATTGTCAATCGCAGGCATGGCATTGATCGTGGTCAATCCGATTCTGGTCTACGTGGCTTCGGCTTCGATCTCCAGCGACAAGCTCTACGCCATATATATGGCCGTGGGTTGCACGAGCATGGCCATCGGTTTTTTGCTGCTGGCTCCGGCAACGATTCTGATAGTCGAAAGGGCGATCGGGCCATTGCTTGCCCGGATTTTGTGTTTGGAGCCGCGACTGTTACGCTCGCAATTGGGCAGCAATCTATGGCGTACTCTGGGCACCACTGCCGCATTGACAGTGGGCCTGGGTTTATTTGTAGCCATGCAAATATGGGGATATTCGATGTTGCAACCCTTCAAACCCGGCGATTGGGTGCCAGACATGTTGGTGGCGTTTCAAAGAGGCGGATTGCCCGACTCGGAAATCGACGCCGTGCGGGCAATTAAGGGAGTCCGTGCCGACCGCTGCATCCCGCTGGCCGTGGAACAGCCGAAATTGACCGCCGACATTACCGGCAGCGAAGATCACATGTCGGTAATTCGGCAAAATAACGTGATCATGATCGGACTGGATCCGCAAGTGGCGTTTGGCGGTTCCGATCCACTTCTCAAAGTACACTTCGTGGAAGGCTCCGCGGCGGACGCCGTGGCAAAGTTAAAACAGGGTAGAAATTGTATTGTGCCCGACCATTTTCTCAAGGCGACCAACTTGAAACTCGGCGACCGGTTTTCCATGCTCTTACCCGATTCTCCCTGGAAGCAAGTGGAGTACACGATTGTTGGCGCGGTGTCGTTGCCCGGCTGGCATTGGATGACGAAGTTTTCCGGCCTGCGGCGCCGAGAAGGACGATCGGCGGCGATAGTTTTCGCCGATTACGACACCGTTCGACGCGATTTCGAATTGAACCAGATAAACTTCTTTTGGATGAATGTCGACGAAAACTACGGCGAAAAACACATGCATGAGGCCAGGAAGCTTGCCGAAAAACAAAGGATTGCGGCAGCGGCAAACCGTACGACGATGGTCGTGAACGAGGTGTTCGATGCCAAAAAAGCCGCCGTATTATTGGCTGGAACTGCCTTGCAGCCGATCGCCAACCGTAATATGGGCGAGCAGCAGCCCGTCAATGGACAGGGAAGGTGGCCGTTTGGTGCTACAATGTTCGGCCAGTCCGTACGAGTCAGCACGCCCGCCGAGGTTCGGGCATTCATTACGGCGCGCGCTTCCGGCATGATCTGGGCCTCTTGCTACCTGCCGCTGATTACGTTGCTGGTTACGTCTCTGGGCGTGGTAAACACCGTAATGGCCTCGGTCCGTGCGCGGCAATGGGAATTCGGCGTATTGCGGTCGCAAGGGATTACGCGGTCCGGCCTTTTTCGCATGATTTTGGCCGAGGGTATTTTAATCGGGCTGATAACCTGCCTGCTGAGTCTGGGATTCGGTGTTTTTTCCGGCTGGTGCGGTACGGGTATATCGAAATACGTCAGCTTCTTCGGCGGATTGGCGCCTCCGCTGGTGATTCCCTGGTCGCAACTATCGATCGGCTTCGCCACGGCAATGGGCCTTTGTCTTTTGGCCGCCTCTTGGCCTGCGATTTCCACAGGACGTGCCGAACCGTTGCGACTTCTACAGGAAGGACGAGCCGCCATGTAATGACGGGAAATCATCCAAGTTGTGTTTGAATTGAAAAGAAACGGACGATGGATGGTTTTACAATGTTTTTCAAGAGACTTCTATGCTATTGTTCGCCTTGAAAAACCGGCAACTTATTCCGCTCTCACGGCCTCGATTGGTTCCAGTGCGGCGACTCTTGCGGCTACTTCACCACGATATTTTTGCTGGCAGCCAGCATAATCAGCGCGCGTTTGAAATATTGGAACTTGTGCTTGCGTTTCTTCTTGGCCCAAAGGAAGCATTTTTGCACGATGCTGCTTGGCAACTTGCCGGTGTTCATCATGTCCACTATCCGGTCGATAAAGTCCTTATCCTCGGGCCGGCCCACCCGCAATGCTATCTTCAGTGTCTCGGCATCAAGCGTCCGCGCGGCTGCTTGTGCATGCCGGGGACCGGCGAAAAATGTAGCCAACAGAAAAGAGCTAATCCCGCCAGCGGCGGTTCTAATCCACGTTCGACGATTCAACATTTTCTATTATCTCCCGGCAGGCGGGGCAAACGCCCGAGAGGATCTTTCTAGAATCCATTTCATAACTTCTTGGTTTTGCATATCTTGTGGTGATCCTTCGGATTGACCACAATATGGCGTATGCAAGTAGATACCTGAATAGTTATGAAACCGCTTCTAAAATAGGGGATAGTATTGAGCGGCGGTTTTTAGACAAATCGCGGCTGTAGTGCAAGATCAATCGATACACATAACTGGGGGGTTATTGCTGTAAGTTTAATGGGGGGGTGCCACTGCCGGCTGGTCCACAGTGTTTTCCGGGAATTTTTTCGCTCACTGCTGGGCAAGCCAGCAGTGGCACCCAAAACTTGCGAATCCGAGTTTCTCAAAGGGCTGATAGACAAGAGTGGACATCTACTTTTTTTCAGCTTGGTATTTCAGGGCTCTTGCCATCGCTATTCCCGCTCAGTCAGATACTTTACCTCGTCGACGTACGTGCAATCTTGAATATGGTGATGTAGAATCATCTTGGAGAGGTTCGCTCTTAAATCGACACATCCAGACATTACGGATCAAAAACGAAGACCGCCGCCGCTGCCGGCAAATAGAACGAACGAGTGTTGCCGATGAGCGATCGTACACGTGGGCTGTTTATTACGGGTACAAATACCGAGATCGGCAAGACCTACGTGACGGCTCTCATAGCCCGCAATCTTGTCCGTACGGGCCATCGCGTGGGCGTATATAAGCCGACGGCCAGCGGTTGCCGCAATGTCGACGGCCAACTGATAGCTGACGACGCCATCGCGATCTGGGAAGCAGCCGGACGGCCGGGCAGCCTTGAAGAAGTCTGCCCGCAGTGTTTTCGGGCACCCTTGGCTCCGCACCTGGCTGCCGCGGCCGAGGGTAAAAAGCTCGACGAAGATTTACTCGTCAGTGGTATCGAAACATGGCACGCTCGCTCAGACGTGATATTGGTCGAAGGCGCCGGCGGTTTGATGTCGCCCTTGGGACACGAACTGTATGTGGCCACTCTCGCCCAACAGTTCGGATTTCCCTTGATCGTGGTTGTGCCTAACGCGCTGGGCATGATTAATCAGACCCTGCAGACGGTGATGGCGGCAGAGTGTTTCGGAGATTTCAAGTCCGGCGATAATCTCAGCGTGGCCGGTGTGGTTATCAACACACCCTTGCCCGTCTCGGATAACGATTCAGAGTCGGCCGACATAAGCCGCGGAAGCAATCGCCAGGAACTTTCGCGGCATTGCGGGCCGCCGATTCTGGCTGAAGTGGGCTGGCAATCAGAAAACTTCGACGCCGACGTCGACTGGTTCGCGCTCGCCCGATAAACAATCGCTGGAAATCATTTCTTGGCCCGAAAGCCATTGTGGGCGAGGCGGATAGCTGCCATAGAATCGCTTGATATAGTGCCGACGCCAACGCGAGTTGCAATGCGGCTCCCATCCCCAGCGGGTCATCATCTCGCGGCTGATTCGCCAGGTGACCAACTCGCACAATAAGGCATCGGTTTTTTTGATGCGAGCCACCTCGTCCAGGGCCTCCACTGTCCGGCGAATCGTACGAAACGATGTGCCGCGGCCCGAAATGATATATTTCACCGCCAAATAATTCGGGTAACACCGCGGTTGGTCGTAAAAAATCCGGCAACGGTCGACCGCCAGCCGCGAATGCAGATATCGCCCAAGAGTGAGAATTTCGGGCAACGAGACCAATTTCGGCAACGGCCGCAACCGAATACGTTCGAACTGCCCCCCCGCAGCCTCGATCATGCCAAAACGACGCCGAGCAATCACATCGGCACCGGCACGCAAATCGGTAACAGTTTCGAACAACCTGGTCACGATTATATACCTCTAATGATTAGGTGTATTCCCGACAAAATAACTGCCTTTTTTGCCGGAAAACTCGCTCTTCAAGCATAGCTCACATTTACACCGCAGGCATTTTCCGGGGTTTTTATAGCATGAAATGACACACTGGGCATGACGATAGGCAATCCGCAAAGGGGCCCCTTGATCTGTATTAAGATGTCGATTAAAAAGAGGTGCTCAGCCGAAGTGGCGGAATTGGCAGACGCGCTAGGTTCAGGACCTAGTGGGCATTATGCTCGTGGAGGTTCAAATCCTCTCTTCGGCACATGTTGATATAAAAGGACTTACGTCGATTTGGCGCGAGTCCTTTTTTATGCGTTTTGTGTCTGAACATGCAGAATTTGTGCCCGGCTGATTCCGTAATATGCCATTGCTGGATCATAACATCGTCAGGCAAAACAGCAAAAAGAGATACCTTGTTCATAAGAGGTCTTCAAACGAATATGTCCAAGGCGACGGGAATTGGCGATTAAACGATTTCTGAAGTTCTCAAGGGTAAGTGCACATAGAATCGGAACAGCATCAGCAAATTAGCAAGGTACTTCAACGTATCTGCGAACGTTTTCGTCTTTTAGCGATTCATCTCCTACTTGTAACGAGTCGCAAGGCCTTCACTGCCCACAGGTGACAAGCGAGACCTTCCTGTGGATGAATGCTATCAACCGTTATTGGGATTAATGCGGCGATAGGTTATTGCCATATTTTGAGAGAACTGCGGAAATTGTCATTGACATTAGCTAAATTAAAGATACAATATATGTAGATACAAATTCTGTAGATTGTAAATTTGCCACCAATCTGCCGTTGTTGATGGCTGCAGAAGAAATTCAAAGGTGTCCTGGCCAAACCATGCGTGTTGGCACGGACATTACGATTACGTTTCTTAGGGGCCGCGGACGCACTTACCGCCACACGATTCGAACCAAGCATGCAGCATAATGAAAGCCAAAAATGAGCGATGAAGCACAACAACGGGCCGGAAGCGTCTGCGCCTTGGAAGAAGCCTTAAGCGTCCATGGAGGAAGAAGAAATCGGCGGAGTAGACTATGGCGGCACCCCCTGAAGCCACACATCAAAGTTCCTTACTACGTCGCCGCCGCAGTTGCCGTCATGGAAATGGGAATATCTGAGTATTCCATAATCGCGGACGCGGTAGGATTGACAATCCAAGAGGTCGAGCGTATTGACATGGTCGAGGATCCGGCCGTCAGGAAACTCGCACTGGCAGGAATACCTATTGGTGAGTCGTTCAAGCTGCGCCGTCGTGTGCGCTGCCCCAAGTGTCAAGCGAAAGTAGGTCTTGCTCCTTGTATTGCATGTCACGGTTACTGAAGAACACTATTCAGCCACAATTGGTTTGGAGATATGAGAATGTCTATATCTGAAAAGGAAGTATCGGCGATGACCCGTTACATTATCATTACACGTAAGGAGTATAACGAAGATCGACAGGGGAGAACTTTTAGCGACGTTCTCGATGACCCTGAACAACCGTTCGACGACATTCTTGCTTTTTTCAACGACGCCCAGCGGCAGCGCCGCATGGAAGAGTCGGAAATTCATCACGATCGCGCGGCACTATCGGGAGTTGTTCGGGAACTCGAAGCCCAGCCGGCGATTGACCGGTTTCTCGGCTCGCAAGACCCACGCCGTACTAAACGCTTGCGGCAGGCCGTTGGTGTGGTAGTCCGCATGATCATGGAACAGCGTGGGTGGAAAAAGACCGGCCGGAAAGGCTCACTGGGAGTGCGTGCTACCGTGGTTAAAGGCACAGCAACACCGGGGGCATACCATAACACGGGCGGATTGGCGTTCTGGTTCCTCCGCGCCGAGCGTTACGAACGTATTGAAGGCATGCCATTTCGTGCGGTGAGGGATCGCGCCGAAGAGAGCAAGGAAGAAGCCAAGAATCTAGCAGCAGACCATTTATGGGCAGCGCCCAAATCGAAACCATAACCATGTGGAGCCAAAATCACGCGTCGGATAAGGCTATTCTCAGAAAAGTCGACCTGCACCTTGCCAGGGCGAGCCTGGGATCGCATTCCCGGGTCAACGCAGCAATCCACAACGGCCAGGTAATCCTGTCGGGTAACCTACAGTACGAAAATTAACGGTGGCCCACCTTAAAGGCGGCCGATAGCGTGGATGGTGTCCGTGGGATTATCGACCAACTTGAAGTCCTGCCGCGCGAAGTGTATGGGCAGTAATCGATACCTCGTGCGGTTACGCCACGACATGTGCCAGTTGCACCATGGTGGACCTACGTTGTCAGACCGTTTGGGACGTAAAGCATGATTTTGAGAAAGAGGAGTTACACTTTGGATAATCAAGAAATAGACGGCAAATCGCTATCGATGCCCGCCCTCAGATCTGGTCCCGAGCCTCAAGCATCGAAACCACCACAACTGACACCTGTCGACGTGGATGATTCCAAGACACTTGTCAGTTATGCCAATTTCTGTCGTGTGATGGGCACGCCTGAGGAATTACTCATTGATTTCGGCCTCAACCCTCGACCATTCGGCGTGCCGACGGAGCCGATTGTGGTGACACAACGAATCGTCACCAACTTATATACGGCAAAACGATTGTTACACGTCCTGCAACTAACGATCCAGCGGCATGAGGCCACTTTCGGTGCCATAGAAACTGACGTAATAAAGCGTGCTCACCGTGATTAGAACCTTGATGGCTCCTCCAACGCATTTCACGCACCAATTCAGACAAGAGCTATGAATTCATTACATGTATGGATACGTCCGTTAGGAAGCACTTGTCGTGTGCGGATCGAGGGCATAAAAAATGCCCAGTGGCTTCTAGAACTGCTTGGTCGGTACTTCGTTTTCAAGACTGCCGAGCCGATAAATGAGGAAGCTGGTTCCTCATATTGCACATTTTGCGTGGCATACAGTTCGCAAATGTCTCGTCGAGGTCTGGAGAAACTGCTGATAAAGATTCCAGAAGTAGTCTTGATGTCTGACCCGGAATAACCAGAAGAGGAAGCTTCGTTAATGAACAAGCCACTCGTGAAAGCGGGCGAATCCATAGACGTGCAATGGCTCGGAGCGATACTCAGAACAAGACCAGAAGTTGATCTTGGTTAAAACGGCTAATGTGGAAGTCATCCACTTGGTCATCCCTAACGGCGAGACAATTCCAACACATGGATGCTAGATCGGTTCGCAACGTCTCCGTCCGCTTTCGAGGGATTGCGGAGAGGGCAACGGAGTGCCTACAGAAAAGCCCTTACCTCGACGTACGGCGAATCACGTGTAAATGGGAGCACGGTGTGCTTTTTCTGCGAGGCCGCTTGTCGAGCTACCACCGGAAACAGGTTGCCCAAGAAACCGTGGCCAGGGTCGAAGGCGTAAGTCAGGTAAGTAACGAAATCAGAGTTGATTGAAGAAAAGAATAATTCTTTACAGAAATGGAAAAAGCTATGTCCCGCCCCAGCTGATCTAGCGTCCGATGTCTTCATGTTCGACATTCTCTGTATCGACGGCGGCAGTATCCGCGCCGACAGCCGCAGTAAGTTGGCTGGCCTGTTCCTTCTTTCTCCGGCGACGCTCTCTCTTGGCATCCGCCTTTCACTGCTTCGCAGTTTCTCTATTTCGCTTTGCGTAGGTTCTGTCCGATTCACAATGGTACGCTGCGACTGGCGGGCGCGGTGGCGTGAAGACACAGCACAGGTCGGACGCAGTCCGGCAAAGGGACAATATAAAAGATAAATCCTACCCGTATTTCAGCCAAAAGTCATACCCATTCGCATATATCTCAGCGGAAACAGTGGCGGGGAGCAGCTTGTTACCAAACTATTACCAACCTTACCGGCGAATTCTGCCCGACTTCGCCGGTAGAGGGGGTAGAAACTGGGCTTTTTTGAAAAAACCTGAATATCCCATTCCTTATGACTCATAGGTGTGCTACACTAAAAAATGATAGTTGTGAGAAGTGAAGTGGGCCCCGGCTCTAACTGAGCGTTCTAGTCATCTGGCTATTTGCATGGCGGTAGATTGTCTTCAAGATGCCCCTTTCTGATCGCGGTTGATTTTCTCCCTCTACGCTACCGACCGCCATCCTCCCCGACGTGAGCGGGCCCTGGGTGAATCGATGGTTGTCTATTATTTGTTTCAGATTTTTTAAGGAGTGGCATCATGCCGCAAGGAACGATCAAAAAGTTGATCAGTGAAAAAGGTTTTGGGTTCATTGAGGGAGAACGTGGTGAGCTGTTTTTTCACCACAGTTCGGTCCAGGGAGCAAATTTCGAGACGCTCCAAGAAGGACAAAGGGTGAGCTACGATGAAGGACGTGGTCCCAAAGGGCCACGCGCCGAAAACATTGTACTCGCATAGACCATATAACCGCGAAAGGAATGTATTGTGACTAGTATTTATGTAGGCAATCTGGCGCATGCGGCTACGGAGGACGACCTCCGGGACATGTTCAGCCAACATGGTGAAGTGTCCGGCGTAAACATAGTCAGTAACCGAGAAACGGGACGGCCCCGTGGCTTCGCGTTTGTCGAAATGCCAAACGGTAACGAGGCTGCCAACGCCATCCAAGCAGTGAACCTGCAGGATATATGCGGCCGGGCAGTCACCGTCAATGAAGCTCGACCTAAGAGACCAGAACGGTCTCACAGAGGAGGTGGTGGCGGTCGTCGATACCGTTAGACGGCATCTACAATCAACTCCAAGGCACTAATGTACACTGCTCGCGGTCCCGTCCTCTTTGGCTAGGCCGGGAGCAGATTTTTTTCGGTAAGATCTTGATCCACGAGATGGGATTTTAAAGCAAAGGCATTTTCGGGAACTAGTGAGGTTGGAGGTTGATTATTCACAGAAGGCTTGAACTTGTGATTTAGGGAATTCATCGTACTCCCTAAGTTGCCTTTGCGACTGAACGAAATTGGCTGAAATATAGGTCGTCCTCCGTTCTTGTTGACTTAGAAACGGAAAAGTTTCTTCAAGGTCTCCCATAGGCTATTCCGGCATTGTTGCCGAAGCTGCCTAGAAAAGTTGGTGGATTCCGTGTAGGTCGATTTTGACCTATTTCGAGTCGACCTATAATTGGGAGAGATTATAAATCTCCAGATGTGATGGCCATTGGCTCCTCGTCCATAAACGACAATGAGTTTCGTTGTATGAGCGTTTTGTGGTATCACACGGAACCCTTGAAATACCACGATAAGTTGTTATTCTTTGTTCGAATTTTCACGGGTTGCAACACAAGCTGATTTCGCTTTAACCCGTTTCATATCAAAAGGTTTTGAGCTATAAAGGCTGGTCTCATTTGTTGTTCCCTAAATCGGGCATCATTGATCGAAATTTTGCTGCCCATACAATTCATAAAGAAAATGGAAAAGGGGGCTGTTGCTGGTGGGTAAACGATGCGTGTCCCGTTGATCGGATGGTGGGCTCATCATTAGGATGGCGTCACGTATCCCGTTATCGCCGAAAGGGAAAGACCATGCTTTGCCGACGTTCTCCTGAGTTGGGAAAAAGATCGCCGGGGCGAAAATTGCCGGGGCGAAAATTGCTGTGCGAGCTGCTTGAAGATCGGCGGATGCTGAGCGGTTTGACTTTGATCACGCATGGTTGGAACTCGGGAGTTGATGACTGGGTCGACTCCATGGCGAACGAGATCCGTGCAAGAGTGCCCGACGTGCCGGGTACTGATCCACCAGACTGGTTGAGCGCCGAATACACTCTGGAAATCCAGGGGAGTTCACCGCAGAACATCACCGGCCACCTGCTGTACTTGGGTGCGGACGGTTCCACTGCCGATGCAATGCAAGCCACGAGTGGAGAAGTGGTCATCAAGCTCGATTGGTCTGCCATAGATACTCAGTCGGAGAGTGCCTCGTTCGTGGGAGACTATGTGTCCAACCTTCTTCTGAGTAATTTTGGTGCTCCGGAATACTTCGATTTCCTGGGAGGGCCCATACATCTGATCGGGCACAGTCGCGGGGCATCTCTTAATACGACGATTGCCGAGAGGTTGGCCGAGCGAGGCGTATGGATCGACCAGTTCACCACACTTGACCCACATCCTGTAAGTCCCGATGATCCAATAAATATCTGGGACAACGTCAGATTCGCAGATAACTATTGGGAAGATAACTCCTTCTTGCATTTATTCGATGGTGAAGAAGTGCCTGACGCAGCCAATTTGTATTTTCCCAGCGACAGTCTTCCCGGAGGCTACGGTACTTTCTCCGGGGGCAATCATTCTGACATCCACTTGTGGTATCACGGCACCATTGATACGGACGGTCCCATCGACGACGGCTCAGCCTCCGTTTCGGAAGATGCCGGTTGGTACGACGGCGATATGGGCCCTCGCGACCAAATCGGCTTCTACTACAGCCGGATTGGCGGGGGAGAGCGGACCGGCGACGTTAGTGCCGGCCTCGCCAGTTCCGGGAATCGGGTTGTTTCAGCCCAGTTGGATACCCAATGGGCCAACCTCGAATCACCCCTGCTCTATTCCGGCGATTCCAACGTAAATCAAGGTACGAGCATACCCATAGCCTATCGTTATCAAGCAACCACAAGCTGTGACATTTCATTCGGTTACGACTCTGACAGAAATCCATACAACGGCTCGAATGATGTTGCCACGATAAACAAACCGGCCACGTCTTCCGGCAGTGAATTTGATAACGGTTCCAGTGAAGTCCACTATTTCGATACGACATCCGTGCCGTCCGGCATGCACTATTTGTATGCAAAAATCACAACTGCGGGGCATACCAGGTATGCTTACACTGCCGGCCAGGTTGTCGTAGTCTTCCCCGGCGATGCCAACCGCGACGGATCGGTAGACGTGTCCGACCTGGGTATTCTAGCCGCAAATTACGGCAGCAGCGGCGCCGTGTGGGACGATGGCGACTTCAACAACGACACCAAGGTGGATGTTTCCGACCTGGGTATCTTGGCGACGTATTACGGGCAAACGCTTCTCCCCCCCACTTCCTCGACTGCCGCGGTCAGTATGGAGGTAATCGAGCCGGAGATCTTGCCCGCCGACGTCGATATGGTGGCTTCATCGCCACTAGTGGTGCCAAGCAACCACAAAATCAAGGTCCGCCACAATTCACCTCGCAATGACGTTTCGCTGCAGGCTCGATACTGGATGATGATGAGCGAAGCGGAAGACGACGACGATGCTCGCGAAGCCGTTTTTGCCGGGATTGGTCGAGCGAAAGAGGTGTTCTGGCTTTATGACAAGTAGGCATATCGAGAGTTGTTTAGCTCCCGATTCTTCTTAAACCTCCCATACTCGCGCCGCTTCAACACCAAGATCCGACAAATCGAGCTTTTCTTTGCCCAAGTTTGCGTTATCCGCACAATTTGCCGTGGACTCACCTTGGCTTGGATGGTGCTGGTTTGCTATAGTCCCGCCTCTAAATGCTGTGGATCATATCGTAAATGTGCGCGGATATTCACGCCGCACGATAAACATCACAACTTTCGGTGCTGATAATAAAAGCCCATCACGAGGTCAAGCATGGTAATAAACGGACTTCGAGCAAGAGTTCTGCTAGCGTTAATCTGCTGCACAAGCATGGTTGGCATGCTTGGTTGTGGAAACGGTTTCAGCCTGGTTGATACGGGCTCAATATTTCAAATGCCCTGGCAGGAGAAACCCGACACCATGCCCGGCGTGGTACCACCGCACGAACGGATTGCCCAACTTCGCGAGACCGCATCCAGCAGTAAGAAGCTCGAGCCTGCCGAACAGGAGTCGCTTTCGCAACGTCTGGCCAAGGAAATCAGCGACGAGGCCGATCCTTTAATTCGGTTGGAGATCGTGCGTGCGATTTCGGTTTGCAACACTCCGACCGCGGCTAAGATTATCGAGGCGGCTCTGTCCGATACGTCGGCCGATGTGCGCATCACAGCCTGCCAGGTACTGGGAAAGCGTGGCGGCAGCCAGTCGGTGCAACTGTTGAGCAAGACCCTGGCCAGCGACATTAGCGCCGACGTGCGTCTGGCGGCAACACGCGCGTTGGGCGAAACGGGAGACAAGGCGGCGGTGGCCGGCCTGAGTGTGGCTCTCGAGGACGGCGATCCGGCCATGC
Organism: Pirellulales bacterium; assembly: GCA_016934075.1. Taxonomy (GTDB): domain Bacteria; phylum Planctomycetota; class Planctomycetia; order Pirellulales; family Thermoguttaceae; genus JAFGTN01. The sequence goes on along the minus strand of JAFGTN010000297.1, from coordinate 445 downwards.
AGCACATGGGTGTATTGTCCATGAAAAAATGCACCAATGAAGACTTCGGCAAGGACGTCGGCCGCTGGCGGCAGTACGCCAGGGGCGAAACTCCCGCTCCCCCAGAACCAACTTCCATCGCCGACCGGATTCGCGAACTGTTTTAATTAGGAATGTTTGATTTCTGTTTGTAGTCCCGCCTTCAGGCGGAATTAGAGGCTTCCCAGACTGTCCTGGCAAAGCGTTTTCCGCCTGAAGGCGGAACTACAAACGACAAAATGCCAACGTATAATTCCAAAAACAACCCTCCGTTAACCGTAGCGAGGCACACGGATGCCCAAGCAAGTAATTCTCGACATTGATCCGGGCATCGACGATGCCATGGCACTTACCATGGCACTTTTCGATCCCAGCATCGAGGTTGTGGCCGTGACGGCCGTGGGCGGCAATTGCCGGCCGGAACAGG
>JAFGTN010000028.1 GCA_016934075.1 Pirellulales bacterium | reverse complement strand
TGTACAAAATGCGCACCAAACACAAGGTCTGGTGCGCATTCTATGAATAACCGCCAGTAATTAGCAACTACTTTTCGTAACGGCTAGCCGCAATTGCGGGCGTTTCTTTTGTGCTCTTCGTTTTTACTGGCGGCTACCGCGTCATATTTCGCCAACGGCGAACAACCGCCGATGCTCCTTCATCGCGTAGCGATCGGTCATTCCCGCTACGTAGTCAGCGACCCGCCTAGGCTGATCGCCGCGGTCCCGGTATTCTTCCGGCAACAGACGAGGATCGCTCAAGAAGGCCGAAAAGAGATCGGCCACGATTCTGTGCGCTTTTTTTGTCATTCGTAGAACCTGATAATGCTGATAGAGATTCTCCCGCAAGAACCGCTTCATTTCGTGTTGCGCTTCCCGCATGGTGCTGGAGAAACCAACCAGCTTTCCGGCCAGCCGAATATCTGCAAGAGAGTCCGGTTTGCTTCGGGCAATATTGTTTTGGGTCGTCTCGATCAAGTCACAGACCAGAGCGTTGATCATTCTCCTGACCGTCTCATAAATCAATCGCCGACCCGGCAACTCCGGTGACATTGAAGATACTTGTTGAAAATGTTCTCGGAAAAGCGAAACGTTCATCAACTGATCGGACAAAAGAAGGCCCGAGCGCAAGCCATCGTCGATATCGTGATTGTTGTAGGCGATTTCGTCAGCAAGATTGCATATCTGCGCCTCAAGCGAAGGCTGCTGGCCGGATAAAAAACGCTCGCCAAGCTCGCCAAGCTTGCGGGCCATATCGAGCGAACAGTGCTTGACGATTCCTTCCCGGGTTTCGAAACACAGATTCAAGCCCGAAAATGCAGCATATCGCTCTTCAAGTTCATCAACGATGCGCAGACTCTGCAGGTTGTGCTCGAATCCACCGAAGTCAGACATGCACTCGTTGAGCGCATCCTGGCCAGCGTGACCGAACGGTGTGTGCCCAAGATCGTGCGCCAGCGATACGGCCTCGACGAGATCCTCGTTCAGACGTAACGCACGAGCAATGCCGCGCGCAATTTGTGCAACTTCCAGGCTATGCGTCAGACGAGTGCGGAATAAATCACCCTCATGATTCACAAAGACTTGGGTCTTGTACTCAAGCCGGCGAAACGCCGTTGAGTGCACAATCCGGTCGCGGTCGCGCTGAAATTCGCTACGATAATCGGGCGCGGCCTCAAGATAGCGGCGCCCGCGCGAATTGGCGAAACTTGCCGCGTAAGACGCCAACTCATTCACAGCCAATACAGGCATCGATGGCTTGTGACACATCAGTGAGCAGCACATCATCACAAAGAACGGCCTCACCGATTTTCTTGAGCAGCACCAGGCGGAGTTTGGCATTCACGACCTTCTTGTCGTGCTGCATCAATTCGAGATAACGTGCGCAGCCAAAATCAGGGCCACGAGTAGGCAATCCGGCGCGCTGGAACAGGTCTTTTACTCGCTCAAGCTCAACAGGGTCGATCCACCCGAGCTTTCTTGACAATTCAAGCGCCATAACGGTACCCGCTGCAACCGCCTCCCCGTGTAACCATTTTCCATACCCGACACCGGTTTCGATCGCATGCCCAAAGGTATGGCCCAAGTTAAGAATAGCCCGGACCCCCAGCTCCTTCTCATCGGCACCGACAACTTCTGCCTTATTCACACACGAGCGAAGTATCGCATGCTCAAGCAGGGATTGATCCTTCTCCAACAAGCCAGAGAGATTGGCTTCGATCCAATCCAGGAAGGGCAAATCACGAATCAATCCGTATTTGATGACTTCGGCGAGTCCGGCGCTCAGTTCGCGTTGCGGTAGCGAGGCCAAGTAATCGGTGTCGGCGAACACAACCTTCGGCTGATAGAACGCACCTATCATATTTTTGCCAAGCGGATGGTTTATCGCCGTTTTACCGCCAACGGAAGAATCAACTTGGGCCAATAACGTTGTCGGCACCTGAATGAATGGAGCTCCACGCTGATAGCAGGCTGCGGCAAAGCCTGTCATGTCTCCGACGACGCCGCCACCGAGCGCAATCAGCGTTGTCGATCGCTCGCACGAAGTCCCTACCAACGCATCGAAGATCTTGTTCAGGGTCTGCCAGTCCTTGAATTTCTCACCGTCAGGAAGGACGATATCCAGCACATCAACCCCTGCACCACGGAGAGTCCCTTTGAATTTCTCCAGATAGAGAGGCGCGACGACGGAATTGGAAACCACCGCCACCTTCGGCATAGACAAAAAGGGGAGAAATGCTTCGGCATCCTTTGAGATACCCGATCCGATGAAAATCGGGTAAGAACGTGATCCAAGAGAAACCGTCAGCGTTTCCATCTGTTTTCCACTTCCCGCAACAAATACTGAAGAACCCCCTGCGCGCTCATGCGACTGCCATCCACGATCAACTCGGCGACTTCCCGATACAAAGGATCACGTACCGAAAAAAGCTGATTCAGCTTCAGCAAAGGATCGGCCACGTGCAACAAAGGCCGGTTCCGGTCGTTCCTGGTCCGCTCCCATAAGGTCTGCGGCGGCACATCCAGATAAATGACCAAGCCGCTATACCTCATGTTATCGCGGTTTTCCTTGCGCAAAACACTTCCACCGCCGGTAGCGACCACAAGGCCGGAAGTTTGCGCAAACTCCTCGATGATTTGGGCTTCACGCTTTCGGAATCCATCCTCACCTTCAATCTCGAAGATTGTCGGGATACTGACGCCGGTACGTGACTCTATCTCCTTGTCGGTATCGACAAAGCCGCGTTCGAGGCGTTTAGCCAGCGAGCGACCGATCGTCGTTTTACCGGCCCCCATCAGCCCAACCAGGTATATGTTTTCCGAGCTTTTTTCCACCGCACTATTTTACCGTACCGCTTGACGATTGTTTCGGCGCGGAAGCGTACGAAAAAAAGCCGGCTTCCGCCGGCTCCTTTGAACTGCAAATTCATCTCATTGACAAGCCTTCATTCACGATTTTCGGTGTAATGAAGACAAGCAACTCGGTTTTATCGTCAATCCACTCCCGGTTCTTGAACAACCACCCGACATACGGCAGGTCGCCAAAGAACGGCACCCGGTAGGTAGTATCACTTTTTTTCTGAGTGTAGATACCGCCAATAACCACCGTACCCCCATTCTCCACGAGCACTTCCGTTTTGACATGCTTTGTATCAATTGCGACCCCGGAACCAGTAGACAAGGTTGTATTGGGGGTATCTTTATTAACATCCAAGGTCATAGTTACTTTTCCATCAGGAGTAATCTGCGGCTTGACTTTCAGGGACAGGTTCGCTTTCTTGAACTTGATACTAGTCGCACCGGAACTCGTAGCTTCCTGATAAGGAATCTCCACACCCTGCTCGATTAGAGCCTCGATCTGATTTGCCGTCATTATGCGAGGGCTCGAAATAACTTTTCCTTTTCCGTCTGACTCAAGTGCAGAAATCTCAACATCCAGATATTTCGTCATACTCGAGTTAAATAGCGTGAATGCGTAAGAAGGCACATCTTTAGTAGATGATGTTGCCGGGAGGTTAACAGCCCCCAACCCTCCTGTTCTAGAACCCCAGTTAATCCAGCCAAGATCCGATTCTTTGGTATAGGTTGTGGATATTGCACCAGTCACTTCGTCTTTTGTGGACTTTGAGGTGACAGCCCCAGTCCCTAAGCGAACGCCCAAATTTTTTGAGAAAGTATCCCCTGCTTCAATGATTCGAGCTTCGATCATGACTTGACGAACGGGAATGTCGATTTTTGCAATCATCGCACGCACATCATCAAGGCGACTGGGCGTGTCTTGAACAAATAGGATATTTGACCGGTCGTCTAGCAAAGCACTGCCGCGTTTGGATAACAACGTCTGTTTCGAGTCCTTTGAATCGCCGATGAGTAGCTTTTTCACATCGGCCCCCTTTACATAGTTCATTTGGAAACTCTCTGTTCGCAACGGTTCCAAGTCGCTAATCTGAACCTTGGATTCGTACTCCAGCTTTTCCTTGGTGGCAATTTCTTCGCGAGGGGCAATAAGGATCACATTGCC
>JAFGTN010000296.1 GCA_016934075.1 Pirellulales bacterium | reverse complement strand
GATGTCCTTCTGGCTTATTACGTAAAGCCCCTTCATGCGTCGCGATTCGCGCACGTAGAGGGCCGGCGAAAAATGGTCGTAGCTGGCGAACTCGTCTTTGCACAAACCGATGTTGGCGTAGTGGTTTCGGATATCGGCGGGTATGACTGGATCGGTTGACAGAAAGTGATAGAACTCGAGCGTGTACTGCTTGTGCGCCTCCCAGATCTTCCTCCGACCCGCTTTATCGGCCGCGTACCAGTCGTTCCCCCCGCCGACAAGACCGATCGAGAACTGCCGGCCGATCGAGTTGTTGCCGTCGAACTTGTCACCCGGCAGGGGGTACAAATCAAGGCCGACCTGTCCGGGATCGCCGCCGCCCTTAATGTATCGGCGAATGATCTCAAACCGAGCAGGATCGAAATTGTCCGGTTTTGGCATCGGAACGCGTTTCTTGGGATTTGCGGTCAGACAAAGCCGAAAGCTGTAAGTCATGATGTTCTTGTCACCCGCCTCTTCCGGACCGCCATCGTCGGTCGTGACCAACGGCAGCAGGTTGCCTCCATCGTCAAACCCGTTGATGTCCATTTTCGTCTTCAGGTACTGCTTGCCCGCCAACGACTCGCCGTACTCGACCCGGCCCTCCCGGCCGATCGTCCAGTCCACCTCCGCCGCCGCCATCAGGTCGCCCTCGTAAGTGCCGTCCACAAAGACCTTGGCGGTGAACGCGCCGTTCTTCGTGGCCAGTGACGTGATTCGGGGGCCGTCTTTCGTCACTGATTGCAGATAACGCTCAGTCAGCACTTTGACCCCGGCCTCGTCGAGCATCTGCATCGTTGCCCGCATCGCGACGTGCGGTTCAAAGGTCCACCGCGACTGATCCTTCACCGCTGGGTTGTACGGCGCCTTAAGTCCGCGGTCGGTGTAGTCTTTCACCACCCGCGTATGCCACTCGTCGAACAATCCCATTACCGTGTTGCGCACCATCTGGTTGGAGTCGCAGTGGCTCAGCCCACCGGTGTTCATCCCGCCAACATGGTCGGTCGGCTCGAGGAGGATGACGGAAGCTCCCTCGCGAGCCGCCGCGATAGCGGCGCAGAAGCCGCCTGGGGTGGAACCGTAGACGATCACGTCTGCCTCCATTGCGGCTATCCCTTTGTGGCTGATGGCTGCCAGCAGAGTTGCTATAAATGCAAACTTGCGGATTCTTTGCGTTATGAATTCCAGCATCGTATTACTCCGGTTCAAGTTTTTGGAGCGAACGGCCAAGTTAAGGCGAGTGGTTTGCCGCGTCGCCTTCAGTTCCTTGTTCGGTATCTGTTCGGCTCGATTTCGTAGCCACGGCATACATTTCAACGCCGTGTTTGCCGGCGGCCCCCTCCAGTTCTGGAGCGTTTATCCAGCCCACTGATTTCAGGAACTGGCCAAGTTCTTCGGGCCGTACACTCCAGAGCCACGGCTCTCCACCAACCTTGAGGAGCCATAGGACGAGCCTTGTCCGAGGTCCGCAATCGGGCCGACCATCCTCACCTGTAGATATGTAGGTGAAAACGATCCTGCACTCCCCGGTGATCGCAGCACACTGAGCGAAGAGATCCCGGACTTCTACAGGTGACAGGTATTGTAGCAGCCCCTCGGCGACGATAACTGTCTGTGCGCTCAGACGCCAGTCTACGTTGTCGGATAGAACGTCACTCAACTTGCGTTCGCTCAGATCTTCAGCAATCAGGTAAAGATTGGGTCGCAGTCCCATTTCTTTGATTCCCAAGGCCTTGAGGCAGGCCGTGGCGGGATGATCGATCTCAAAGAAGTTAACATTCGGGAACTCGGGCGCCAATCGCCACCCCATTGTGTCATAGCCGGCTCCCAGCACAAGAACCTGGCGAGCACCGGCATCGATGCTCTGCCGTACCTGGCGTTCGCAGAATGCTTTTCGACAGGCAAATCCTTCGAACTGGCCGGGCATCATCCAGTCGAAAAACTCGTAGACGCGGACCATTCGCCGAGAACGATACAAGCGTACGGTCTTCGCGCTGGCCACACCGGATGAGATGAGTAGTTTTTCTGTTGCGTTGACAATTCCGGAAGGCAGAATACCGGCCATTTCCGGTTTCGCTCCGAGCGCCAAGATGTTAAGGGCAACCTTGTAGGCTGTCTTGCTTGGCTTCTCTTTTTTCATCTTATCAGCCTTGAGACAGAACGTCGTCGTTCCGCATCCTGCTGCAGCGCGTTGCACAGTCGTACAATCAACGTGGACGCTGTCTAGTACGACACACCCGGTGTCTTGTGCAGATACCTATCGTCCTCGAGTTGGCTCAGCATGAATTCGGCGACATCGGCGCGTGAAATCCAACCTTTGATTCGCCTATCCGTCGAGGAAAAACCGTGCCGATAGACTCCCATACGTGGTCCGTCCTTCAGATGAGGCGGGCGGACAATGGTCCAATCCAATGAGCTCTGCTTTATGACGGCTTCCTGGCGCTCGTGGTCAGCGAAAGCATGTCGCAGGAATATGGCCACGATAATGTACTTGGTGAAGAACGGCAAGTTGCTTCGACTATCCCCCACGCCGAGCGAGGATAGACTGACGAGTCGCTTGACGCCGGTCTCCTGCATGAACTCAACGATGTTTCGCGTCCCCTCCTCTCGAAGGGTAGACCGGCTCGCGCCGGCGCCGATGGTCGAAAATATGGCGTCTTGTCCTGCGACCGAGTTACTTACGGCAGCTGAATCGAGCACGTCGCCGCTGTCGACTCTCAAGCGCTCGTGCAAGTCCTTGATCTTGGCCGGATCACGAACGTATGCCGAAACAAAATGACCCGCGTCGAGAGCCTGCTTAACCAGTTCTCGACCCGTTCCTCCTGTTGCCCCGAAGACAAGCAACTTCATCACATCCTCCTGTGACTTTTCCGCCGAACGCCAGCCATGACGTAATGAGGAAGTCGTACACATAAATCGCGCAGGTTGCTCAATCGTCGTCGATGGTTTTGTTGGGCCGCTTTTTTTTGACCTTGTCAATCGGATGATCGCGATTCATCCACAGGAGTCCACAAAGAAACCGACCGTCCTTTGCACCTGAATTCTCCCCATCCTTCTCCATTTGTTGTTACTGTTTCCTTGATATGTTCCGTAACGTCGCCATATGTGACTCCAGGCGATCCGGTATTCATTGACTTGACGCCGTCCGCATCATTGCTGATCAGAACCGCCATGCCGCTGGGGTGTTCTGCGTTCCCTGTACGCGCCCAACCAATGCAATTGGGATGATCGAAATAGTCGTTCTGCTCGCCATAAGCGTGTATGCGTCGCGCATTAAGAAAACGATCAATCAGCCATTTATGACTCGGCATCTTGATATTGTATTCCTTCCCGTCCTTCCCTATCCCTTTGTAATCGGCTCCGTAGTAATCGGGAAAGAAGACGCAGGGGTATCCGCCGCGGCGCAAAAGAATGATGGCATACGCCAAAGGCTTGAACCAGGCCTCGACGACCGATTCGAGGGACTGCAGCGGTTGTGTGTCGTGGTTGCTGACGAGGGTCACAGCCATATCGGGATGGTTTTTGACCAGGCTTCGGTCAAGTATGGTTCTCAAGTCATACGATTTTCCCTCGCGTCCAGCAGCTGCAAAGCTGTATTGAAGTCCGGCGTCGAAGAGCATGAGATTGTTGTCGGTTGCTTTAAGAAAATGTTCCAGCGCTTCGTTAATCCCCGACCAATATTCTCCGACTGCGAAAAGGTCGCGCCCTGTATGGCTGCGCACGTGGTTAAGCCATTCGACGAAGAAATCCGCCCCGACATGCTTGACTGCATCAAACCGAAAACCGTCAACGCCGGTCATGTCGGTGTACCATTCCCCCCAGAAGAGCAACTCCTTCCGCACATCAGGATTGGCGATGTCGAGGTCGCAACCCATGAGATAGTCGAAGTTGCCTTTCTCCTTGTCGACCTCGTTGTGAAACGACTTTCCTTCGAACAGATAGACGGCCCGGAGGTCATTCGCCATGGAATTAGCGTCTACTGCATTGAAATGCCGCCAGTGCCACTGCAGGGATGAATACTTCGTTCCACGCCCGGGGAAGATGAAGTGGGTCCAAGCCTTGATGAGCTGAAGTTCCCCGATGGCTTCGTTGCGATTATCAGGATTGTATGGAGTGGCTTTGAATTCCTCCTCCTTGTCGCCTCCCAACTTATGGTTAAAAACGACATCGGCGTATACCTGCATCCCCGCAGCATGGGCGGCGTGAATGGCTTGAAGATACTCATCAAGAGTTCCGTACTTCGTGCGCGTCGATCCCTTCTGGTCAAACTCTCCAAGGTCGAAGAGATCATAGGCTCCGTAGCCGGTATCTTCCACACCGGCTGCGCCCTTGTACGCTGGCGGCAGCCAGACTGACGTGATACCCGCTTCGGATAGCGATACGGCCTTGTCAGCCAATTGTTTCCATAGCGAACCGTCCGACGGCGTGTACCAGTGAAAGAATTGCATCATGGCGCCGTTGTATTCTTTCATGCGTTCTTCTCCTGCTGGGCGGATCGTCGAAATAAGCCGCGAGCGTATTGTGATTCGGCTTGATTGCCTTGTTAGCCAATCTCTCGAAAAGGGGTGTATAAGGAACTCCAATGCTTCTGATGAACTGGAAGCCGTTTTATCGAGATGACTTCTTTTGCGGACGTTCAACCTCGGATGAACCGGACTCATCAAACTTTTTCAATTCTTCTTCCTGAGTTTTTATTATCTTCAACAGTCTTTCTTTTTCCTGTGCCTCGCAAATAATAGATCGTATAGTGTTCATGCGGCTTTGCTCTATTCGAAACGGTGGTGAAGACCACCTACACGGGGCAATTCAACCAGTCTCGCAGATGGAGATGCTCGACTCGAAATAGGACGTTCTT
>JAFGTN010000295.1 GCA_016934075.1 Pirellulales bacterium | reverse complement strand
TCTCTGTGGCGTTTAGATATAATTTGCCGGCTGCGCCGCCAATTTATATCTAAGTGCCCTTGACTCGCAATTTTGCAAAAGTCCAGTTTTCGTGATTCCTCACAAAATTACTTGCCGGCATCTCAGTCGACCTCAAACTCTCTTTTGGCTCGTTCCAGCAAATCATTGAGCGTTTTAACGTCATAAAATGCTAATGTCAATCATTATGCGCTGTCATTTACGGATTATCATTGTCACATGATGAATATTGTCTTTTGGAATCGAGAAATTCAAGCATTGAAAGCTTGACGGACATTTACTCGCTATATACATTACTAGAGTATACATTCTCGAAAGGTTTACGTCATGCGGATTCACTTGGTCCGGATATTTTCGCTTACATTGCTCGTGCAACTTGTGGTTGCGATAGGATTGGCCGGAGAGCCCAATCGTGAGGTCGTGTCGCCTGACAAAAGAACCGTCGCTTGTCCGCCACCGATCGAGCCATTACGGTACGAATTTGATTTGAAGTCGGGCGGTGGATTCACCGTGAAGGTAAAGGGCCGCGAATATCGGCTGGAATCCAGCTACTCGTATCCCCACGGCGGCGAGAACCGGATGCTTGCCGGCCGGCCCGACACAAAGGGCGAAACCACTTGGAAGGCTAAAACCGAGAAGCTCGACGAAAAAAACTACCGGGTAAGAGCCGCCGGGAAATACTATGCTCTCGACCGTAGCATAGAAGTGCAACCAACCCGCGTGATGGTCAAGGACACATTCACCAACACGTCCGGCGACGTAGTGGGAATCATCCTTGACAACCATATTAACATTCGCGGCGACAAAGGCATCGTGCCCACAAGGATGAACAAGCTGACCGCTTTTGTTCATGATCGGCAAAGCGGCGTGGGCATCATCGCTCTGGACGATCTCTACCAGTTCCAGGAAAAACCACGTTTTGCAGACGGGCTGGCATCGTTGCGAAACGAAAATTTCGGACTGGACAAGGGCGCATCGTATACGATCGAGTGGGCGGTTTACCCGACGGCCAGTGACGATTACTACGACTTCATCAACCAGGTTCGCAAAGATGAGGGCCTTAACCGCCGCGTAGAAGGTTCGTTCTCATTCGTGCCGCGCAGGAAGCCTCCGGAAAAGTCGTTCATGGACTTGTTTAATCTGAAATACATCAGCATCGGCTGCTTGAGCAATCCGCCGGACGATCCGACTCTGGGAATCGAGGGCATCGAGTTTATGGAGTATCCCCAAGAGTGTCGGATGCTGAAACAAACATTTGCCCAAACCAAGCGCATGTATCCGGATGTTAAGATCATGTTCCACGTGGCTCACGGTCTTTACGCCTGCAACAACCCCGAAAAACGTTTCCCCGATTCACGCGTGATTCGCGCTGACGGAAAGCAGATCATGTACGGCGGAGACAATCCGAAATATTACAGCCGATATTTCAGTAAGGAGAAAGTCGAGCAAGGCTGGCGCTGGTGGATTTTCTATCCGACCATGGAAAATAGTTTCGGCAAAGCTATGCTCGAGGTCATGCATTACATGGTCGATGAACTCGGCGTCACCGGCATGTGGGCTGACGGGTTCATCAGCGGCTATGCGTATGTGGACGGCAACGACGGCGGATACAGCTACGACCACTGGGACGGCCATAGTGTCGACATCGATCCTAAAACAAAACTGATCTTGCGAAAGAAGACATGCGTGCCATGGGTTGCGCTTCCGGTGCTCGTGAAGGTGGTCCGCATCATCGCCGCGGCGGGCGGGGTTACACTCACAAACGAAGGCCCCGACTTTGTGACACCTCGATCATTTTGGAACGAAGAGGTGATCGCCTCTTGCGAGGGCAGTCCCAAATCCGTCATCGCCCTTCATCTTGGCCGAGCGCCTTGCTCTCTCAGCAGTGCCGCCAAAAACGCTGAAGAAAGCTATCGTGATATCCTGCAGAAGCTCGAATACGGTTCGCTGTATTTTATGTACGTGCATAAAATGGACCACAAAACATTGCTGGAACACATGTATCCGATCACGGTCGAATCCATTCACCAAGGAATGGTTCGCGGCAAGGAACGGATTGTAACAAAAAACTCCGGAGTCTACAGTTGGCCCGGCGACCGCTGTTTGCATATCGTGTATCGCTACGATTCCACCGGACACCTGGCCGGCAACAACTTTTTGAGTACGGCCGATAAGTCCGGCGTACATACTGAATTGCGGCTCGAAAAAGACGAATCGGCGGCCGTGGTTAGAATACCGGTCGAAATATCATCAACATCACCGGTAAACCTTAATGTCCGCCACTACGACGCCGACGGACTCAGCCTGGCATTAAACGGCCGGGGAGAAGTAAGTTTTCGGCTCAAGTCGGACAAGTTTGTTGTCAAACCCGGAACCGCTTATCAAGTAAGATCCTCAACCTCTCAAAATGTCGTTGCCGGCGATGCCGCCACATTGGAGTTCTCGCTCACGCTTGCCGGCCCCACGACATTGGAAATCGACAAACAATAAAAGGAGTGGAAAAAGGATGCTCACCAAACATGAATTCTTCTGTACGGTTATTCTCGTCCTGTCCACACTCGCTGCCGGTAATCGCGGTCTATTTGCAGCGCCGCCCGAGGCGTACCGTGATGCGGCGGCGACCTTCTACGACAATGTATTGAAACATGGCCGTGACAACTACGGGCAAAAAACGCCGCTGTTTGCCGACGGTATCGATATGGAGACCAAAAGCGCGCTGGTCGCTCCCAACGGAACGGTGATATGCAACTTCATATCCCAACAGAACCTGCTGCGAGGTCTCGTGGCCTTGTCCCGCACTACCGGGGATGAGAAGTATCGCCAGGCGGCTGCCGAGGCTACCAAATATGTTCTAACACACCTGGTCAGCCCCAAGTCCGGATTAATTTACTGGGGTGGACATGTCTACTGGGACCTGAAGACCGATAGCCCACGCTTCGATCCGCACAACAGCCACGAACTGAAGCACGATTTTCCATATTACGATTTGATGTTTGAGGTCGATCCGCAGGCGACCCGGAAATTCATCGAACGCTACTGGCTGGCACACGTGGATCTAGACAGTCCGTGGCTCATGTTCGGACGGCACGCCAAGATGGAGCAGTCGGAGCCGCGAGGGCGGGTCAATCCGCGGGAACTCGCGTTCACCCTTTCCGGCGCGGATCTGTTCTATGCCGCGGCAATCATGTTCTCCAAGACACAAGACCCGATGTGGCGAGACCGGGCCGTGAAGTTGGCGGAGCGATTCGCCGAGTTGAAAGATCCCAAGACGGGTTTGGCTTCCGAGCTTCTGGGCGCGCACGACCCGACATTTGACAGGAAAGCCTACCAATTGAGCCTGGGCCATCTTGGCGTCGGGGTGCCCAACCTGTTGATCGACTACGGCAGAAGAAGCGATTCCTACGCCTTGTGCCAGTTGTACCTGTCCGAAAGGCTCTCCGGAGAGCCCGGCGAGAAGTTCCGTACCTGGGCAATCGAAGATCTGATCGCCTACGCCAAGCACTGCTATGATCCCAAGAGCCGCGCTTTCTTCGAGATGCGCAGGACGGATACGGGCAAGCGAATCCATTTCTCCCAAACTCGCTGGATCCCGACCGATCCGCAAGGACACTATATTCTGCCCCAAAGGTTCTACCCAAATAAAAGCTTGCCTTTATTGTTTTTGGCTTATGCCCGAGGCTACAAACTCAGCGGCAACCCGGCCGTTAAGCAGACCGTGGAAACGTTGCTGGACCTCATGGAAATCCGACGTGGAAAGCCGGTTACTCTTGCGGGCGTCGCCGACGAGTATCGGAAATCGGATTTTGCCGCCTGTCTGGTCCAGGGATTGTTGGATCTTCACGAAGCCGACCGCGATTCCTGGTACCTGGAAGCGGCGCGAGGTATTGCCGATGATGCTCTCGATCAGTTCTACAACGACGGATTCTTCTTTGATTGGCCAAAAGATTTTCAGTTCAGTCGCGTGAATCAAGCTCTGCCACTGGCCTTAACCAGACTGTACTCCGTATTGAGCGGCAAGCGAATTGACCTGCCGCAGGACATCGGCGCATACGGCATGGCGGGATTCACACCGAACCTCATCTCGGGCATCGACGGCGCACTTCCCCTTCGCTATATGTGGTCGAAACATCATGTCGACATTGTAGGCGGGAATCTGTCTGCCCGCGTGGGCGATTGTTTCCCCCATTCCGGGAAACTGGACGGGCTGTTCAACTATCCGGGAGTGTGGCGACTCGGATGTTCGCCCAGCAAAGATAAGCCCAGCCAAGCGAATCTGCTGGATAACAGAAAGGGAATGGTGTTCGATCCTCTCCGGAAAGCCCGCCCGGCCCAGATCAGGAAACTGAGTGATCGGGAGGCCGCCATCGTGCACTGGCAGTTCAAGGACAGTTCTGAAAAGCAGAAGTATTTAGGAATCCGAATGAACTACAGGATCGAGGCGCCCAACATTCTGAATTGGACTTTGCGGATCACCCCGCTGGAAGAGAATTATGGTAATCTTTCATTGAGGGCCATGGCGTATCTCAACGAAAAGGCCTCTACCGAGATTATGTTTGCCGGGGAGAATGGTCTTACTCCACTAACCCTCTCGGGAACCAAGGAAACCGTGCTCGGGCCAAAATCCGGTTCTGGCGCCGGCTACAGACGCCCTCTTTTTTATAGCCGAATCGACGATGCACTCCTTGTTTTCATGTTCAAGCCGGGTGCTCCGGTCGACCTTCTTGCCGCCGGAGCATCCCAGGAGAATCCCGGAGGCCTGCGGGGCTTTGTCTGGAACGTCGCGAATGCGAAGAAGGATCAGCAGTACAAGCTGGAGGTTCGCATCCAGGTATTTCCTGTCTCGCAGGTCGATGAACTACTGAAGAACTACGAACGATGGACACATTGACAAAAGTCGTGCCTATCATGCAACGTTATTGAAAGAGGAGAAATCATGGTCCTTGGAAATACCTTCGCGGTGATTGCATTGGTGGTACTACAAGCTGTAGCCACACCGTCTACAGAGGAGTCTGGGGAGGTTAATCCCAAATCCAGCCCCATCACCTGGAGCAACGCTCAGAAACAACAACCTGGTTTCTATGCGTCGAAAGAGGGAATCTGCATCGGGGACAATGTCCTGGCCTATCAACGCCCGTGTGGTGGATGGTCGAAGAGTAAGAACACCCCGCGTATTGCCGACCTTACGCTCAGCGATGCAGACAGAGAGGCTATTCGCAAAGCAGAAGCAAGGGCCGCGAGGAACTACGACAGGTCCAATCGTTCGCGGCATAGCCACAGGTCCGCCACGCTCGACAACGGTGCGACTTGTGCGGAAATTCGGTTTCTGGCCAAAGTCTATTCGGCTACCAAGCTCGACCGGTTCCGAACCGGGTGCCTCAAGGGAATCGACTATCTGCTGGCGGCACAGTATCCCAACGGTGGTTGGCCCCAGTGCTATCCCAACCTGGCCGACTATGGAAGGCACATCACTTTCAACGACGATGCCATGACGAGCGCAATGAGGGTGCTGCGCGAGATCGCCAAGTGGGCGCCGGAGTTCACCTTTGTTGATGACATCCGACGTAAGAAGGCCAAAACCGCCTTCGAGAAAGGCGTCGACTGCATACTGAAGTGCCAGATCGTTGTACAGGGGCATCCTACGGCGTGGTGCCAGCAGCACGACGCCGTGACGTTTGAACCGAGAGGCGCGAGAATCTACGAAAAGCCGTCCATCGCCGGTGTGGAAAGTGTTGGCGTCCTTAGGCTCCTGATGAGTATCGAACCGCCCGAGCCGGAAGTCGTCCGGGCTATTCAGGCCGCGGTTGCATGGTTCGACGACGCCAAGCTGACGGGCATCATGCTGGTCACGAGGCAAGATCCCTCGAAAAAGAAGGTGTACCAGATACCGATCCGGGAGAACCCCGCCGGATCGACCCGTACGATGCGTTTTGAGGGAACGGGGAAAGATAAAATCATCGTGAACGATCCCTCGGCACCACCTATGTGGGCCCGGTTTCATGAGATCGGCACCAATAAACCCATCTTCTGCGGCTGGGACGGTGTGGTGAGATACTCGCTTGCCGAAATCGATTACGAGCGACGAATTCGCTATAGTTGGTATACTAGGGCCGCGGCAACCCTGTTGGCCAAGGAATATCCCGCCTGGCAAAGGAAGTGGGCGCCCGACAAGAACATGCTTGACCACAATCGAGTGGAAGGAACGTCTACAACAAATAAATGATGAATTCCGAATACCATCTGGACTTTTGCAAAATTGCGAGTCAAGGGCACATGTGAAAGAAAGCTTTGCGAAGCGAAGGTTTCTTGCACATTTTATTGGATGATACTAATTCAGTGACATATAACAAGTTATAATCCCTGCGGCGTTTAGATATAAATTGCCTGCTGCGACGCCAATTTATATCTAAGTGCCCTTGACTCGCAATTTTGCAAAAGTCCGGTACCATCTTTCACAACTGCAACAAGGATAAAAATGCTTAAAAAGATTTCCCTCCCCAAAAAGCCCCTCCTTATCATCCTCATCCTGCTACTCAGCCTCGACACGAGTGTTTCCGCTGCAAAAGCTACAAACCCAAAAACACCTCGGTTGATCCCGGTTGGTAAAAATATCATTTTCGAAGCAGAGGATGCACAGCGTGATGAATCCCGGACCATGGTCGTCGAGCAATCGAGCTTTCGCAGCAAGAAAGGAGTATCTCTGAAAGAGAAAGTCAAGCAAAACACGGATTTGAAATCCGATGCCTCGCCCGACTTGATTTTCAACGTCAGAAGCGAAGTTCCCGGTCTCTATGTGCTCCAAACCCATGCCGCGACCAACGCCCAAGGGACGGCCCGAATGAAAAAGGCGAGTCGTAAAGAAGAATCTTTGTTCTTGAAAATCCAAATCGACCGGCAGCGCCCCACCCGACGAGTCGTGTTTGTACCTTGGCGCCAACCTGAGTCCTGCTACCAGAACTTAGGCAAGTTCGAGCTCAACGGAAAGGAACAACAAATAAAGGTCTGGCTGCCCGAGGGAGTGATTCTTGAGCGTCTGGCTATTTTCCCGCACCGATCGCCCAAAGTTCCAAAAGCGGCCCAAAACTATCAGCCAAGCATCATACCCCCGGCGACACACCCTCGAATTTTCGTTACACAGAAGTCGCTTCCGCAAGTCCGGCGTAATCTCGAGCTGGGAGAAAACAAACCCGTTTGGGAAGCGTTAAAGAAACGAGCACTGAAG
Source organism: Pirellulales bacterium (assembly GCA_016934075.1). Taxonomy (GTDB): domain Bacteria; phylum Planctomycetota; class Planctomycetia; order Pirellulales; family Thermoguttaceae; genus JAFGTN01. The sequence continues at coordinate 5,140 of JAFGTN010000295.1, read as the reverse complement.
CCCTTTCCCTTCAACCCGACTCCAGGCGTGGAAATTTCATACAACGGGGAGCTCGAAACGGCTGCTAGGGAGAAAGCGTTTTATTATCTGATGACCGGCGACGAGGCGATCGGCAAGGAAGCGATCTCACTGATCCAACGCTACATCCAATTGGTCGAGTTCGGCAACCTGCTGGACATCACCCGAGAGGTCGGCCGCGCCATCTACTCCGCATCCCTGGTTTACGACTGGTGCTATGCAATCATGAATCAAGGACAGCGGGAGGAGATCCGAAAGGGACTCATGCGACTGGCGATCGATATGGAATGTGGTTGGCCGCCCTTCAGGCAATACATCGTCACCGGCCACGGAGGCGAGGCGCAGATAAATCGCGACCTTTTATCCATGGGCATCGCAATTTATGACGAAGACCCCCTGCCGTACCGGTACTGTGCCTACCGGATCCTTGAAGTGCTGATCCCGATGCGAGCGATGCAGTACGACTCACCTCGGCACAACCAAGGAACGGGTTACGGTTCTTATCGTTTCAAGTGGGAAATGCACGCCGCCTGGATCTTGCGTCGATTGGCCGGCCGGGAAGTCTTTGCTCCAAACATCAAAAACGTCCACAACTTCTGGCTGCACATGCGCACGCCCGGTGGTTCCATGTTTCTCGATGGCGATGGCGCACCTTTCGGCGCTTACTGGAAGTATGAAACCCTGGCTCTGCTTTGCTCGTCCTATGCGGCGGATCCGGTCTTGAAAGGGGAGTGGCTGCGACAAGACGGGCAAAATGAGGATCCGCTTTTGGTACTGCTGCTGAACGATCCGAACCTCCGTGCCGAATCATCCCTGGAATCTCTGCCGACTACCATCGATTTCGGTCCGATGTTGGGAGGCATGAATGCCCGAACCGGATGGGACATCGGTCCCGGTTCGTCCGAAGCGGCGGTAGCCATCCGCGGCGGCGGCTACCATTTCTACTATCACCAGCACGATGAGGCGGGTTCCTTCCAGCTCTTCTATCGTGGAATGCAGGTTGCCGACCTGGGCCAGTACCGTTTTTACGGAACCCCCTACGACATGAACTTCAACAAGCGGGCAGTCGCCCACAGCATGATGCTTATCCGCGACCCGAATGTGGAAGGTGTCCAAGCCAAAGACGGCGGAACGCGAATCCCTCGTTCCATCCCTCGCACACCAAAGAATATTCAAAAGGATCCCCAATACAACTACGGCACCGTGTTGGCGTGCAGCTTCGGGCCTTCACAACATCGCCCAACGTATAACTATTTCTCGGTCGATATCGCCAAGGCCTACGGGGATCATGTCGAAAAATTCACGCGAAGTTTCTGCTTCCTCAATCTCAACAATCCCAAGCGACCGGCGGCTCTAATCGTCCTTGACCATTTGACAACCGCTAATCCGGACGCCGAGAAGATCTGGCAAATCAACACGTTCACCCGGCCCGAACTTTCCGAGACGGGCGCAATCCTCGTCAACAGTACCAGAATCGTAAAAGGCATACCAAGCCTTATCCATCCGGCACCATCTTCCGACAAGTCAGTCGGGAATGGAGAGGAAACACTTCTCGGTCGCGTGTACCTGACCATGCTCCAACCCGCTCCGGAAAATCTCAGTGTGGAACTGTTAACCGGCACTGATTCAATAAAAGTGTTCGGTACTCAGTACGACTCGCCGCCTGGCAAAAAGCTCGGGCACGAACAAAGCCGCCTGATGTATCGCCCCAAAAACCCGGAGAAAAGCAACAGCTTCCTCGCGGTGATGCAAGTGGTCGACGGCGATACACCCCCGCTACCGGTTCGCAAAATCTCGGCAAAAGGAATGCAAGGCATCATCCTCGACAAGCGTGTGATCGCCATGAGCGATTCTACCGAGCCGGTCGGCCAAGGGTTTACTATGAATCTCCCGGAGGGCAAAACGTACCACATCCTCCTCGCCGGCCTGAAACCAGGCACCTGGAGTATCTCAGGTCCCAAAACCCTCAGCGCAAAAGTCCTTCCCAAAAAGCAAACTCTCTTCTTCCAAGGGGAAGGGGGAAGCTATAAAATTCACCCAACGCCTCACTAAGGCTTCATTATAATCACCCATAGTGTTGAAGGTGGGGATCGGCTGTGGTAATCTAGCGGAAAGCAAAGGTTCGCGGACGTTTTGGATGTCTCTTGCACCTTGACGTTCCTAGCCACCGAATGGAGCTATACAAAGTACAGTACATCTTTAATTCACCCAACCACACACGAGGTCTCTCAATGGAATTCTTTCCGCGACTTGTATTGCTTGGCTGCGTTCTAGCATCTTTTGTGTTGCCGCATTCTGTAGTAGCAGATAACGGAACCTCTGAACCGGTTCTCACCGTTATTGAGCGGACCACCCAGCCGTTGCTCGAAGCCGACCGCCCGTGGGAAGATTTTTGCATCGGCTATTGCTCGGTCTTACGCGTCGGCAACGATTGGCACCTCTGGTATGATTCCTACGATCGCAATTACCGCGACGACAACGATTGCTACTCGTGTTATGCCTGCTCGAAGGACGGAGTTCATTGGAAAAAGCCGCCGCTGGGCATTTATTCATACCAGGGCAACAAGAATAACAACATAATGGGTTTTGGCACTCATGGCGTCACGGTGTTCCTCGACGAAAAAGCACCGACGGCCGAGCGTTTCAAAGCCGTGGGTGTTAGACAGCCAAAGGGAAAATCGGCATGGTGGGTCTACGGAGCCACATCGCCCGATGGCATCCACTGGAAATGGCATCCTGAACCCTTGTTGAAGAAAAACTCCGATACGGCGGATATCTGCATCCACGACGGCGATGTTTACCGGCTCTACGCGCGCATGTGGTCGGGGCCGAAACGGTTTAGCGGTAACCGCATCATCGGCTACAGCCAGTCGCCCCGTTTCGAAAACTTTTCCGATCCGGTGGCAATCCTGGCGGCCGATAAAGACGACCCGTCCAACACACAGTTCTACAATCCCGCAACGTCGAGAATATCCGACGACCTGTATTTGATGTTCCCATCCGGCTTGATGCCCGACGGTTCACTGCCCGTATATACGGCATTCAGTCGTGACGGCAAGCAGTTCCGTCGTCTTGCCCGCAAGCCACTTCTCGAGTCCGGCAAAGGTTTCGACAACAAGGGTATTTACGTTGGATCGTGTGCGATCCCAGGCGAAAAACCCAATACCTATTGGCTCTACTACCTGGGCACATCCGTGCCGCACGATGACAATCTGCCGACAAAGGTTCACGGCAGCGGAGGAATCGGTCGGTTTTTGCTCAAAATCGGCCAGTGATTCGGCACGGATTATTCATGAACCATACGATTGCCGGTTACTTCATCGTCAGTTCGAACGAAGCTTCGTTCCCTTCGGCGGGGATCGTAACCGTCAGCTTGCCCATCTGTTTGTAGGAAGCGGGACGCATTTCATCGAAGAGCTTTCCGATCTGAGGGTCGCGGATCTGGCGACCGGTCGCGATTCGGGCGTTGATGGTGACGCGATACTTGCCCGGCTGCAGTCCCATTTCGGCGGGGATGGAATACTTTCCGTCCTTGATCTCACTGCCCGATGAGTTGCCCGACGTACCGGCGGAGGGCAGAAAACTGATCGTGCCGGTCTTCACCGCTTGGCCGTCGAGCGTGACCGTGCCGTGCAAGGCGTGGCGCGAGTTCGAGCCGCAACCGGCGAGGGAAAACAATTCGACGAGAAGCAGCAAGACTAAAAAAAATAAGCTGTGAATTCGCATGTCACACCCGTGCATATCGAATTGGGCCTATAGCCGCCAAACCATCCCCCCACTGTACAGAACGTGCCCGCGGTTGTGAAGAACCCTCTTGCCGGGCAGTCATTGACGGATAATGCCAATTTCCCTGCAGCATTTTACCAATGACTGGGGCCGTTTTATCTTTGCTTTCTGGTGGGATTCTGATAGCATAAGACCTTATGGGCATTGAAGGTAAGCGGCTGACGTTTGCAACCCCATGGTTTTTGAGGGCGGTTGATGGTGACTGCAAGATCAATGTGTGTCCCGCGGCTACGGCGATGTACCAACTCCCGCCCGGCTTTTACCCTGGTCGAGCTACTTGTCGTTATCGCAATTATCGGCATACTTATCGCCCTGCTGCTGCCCGCCGTGCAAGCCGCCCGTGAAGCGGCTCGCCGCATAAGCTGCTCCAGTAACGCCAAGCAGATCGGCGTGGCCGTGCATCTCTACGGCGACGCCTACGGCCGCTTTCCGCCCGGATACGGTTTCCTCCGCAATGACACTTACGGCGCGGGGAATCCATCGGGAATCGAATGGACTTGGACAGTGCGCTTATTCGCATACTTGGAAAACGATTGGGCCGCGGATATTGTACCCTGGGACTGGAATTCGGGCTCGTCTCCTCCTACCGACGAACCGCGCCGCAGCAATTTTCTTCGCGCACGACGGGCCCAACTTCCCGTCTTTCACTGCCCGGACGACATCAACTCCTCGGAGCTTTACGGTACGGGTTTTCACACCGTATACGCCGGTCGTACCTCCTACGCCTGCAACCTGGGATACGGTCGCATGGAAGGCCCGATCAATAGTCCTACGGTTTCGATGGGCCAACTGGGGCCCGACGACAACATCCGCGTGCCCGGCCCCTTCGGCCACAACTATGGCGCGACCATGGCCGACATCAGCGACGGCATGGCGCAAACCATCATGGCCAGTGAACTCATCAACGGCCACGGTGGCACCATCCGCGGCTCGATCCACTACGACGAGGGTCCCGTGTTCTCGGTCAATCTCAGCCCCAATGATCCCACGCCCGACTCGGTTCGTTGGTGCGACCCTAAAGATGCGCCCGACAAGGAGTTTCGAGCGCCCTGTCTATTTAGCAAAGCTCCCCGTTACGGCGATCTCATGAGCATAACGCTGGGTCGCTACGGCAGCCAGAACATGGTCCTGCACACCTCGCGCAGCCTGCACCCCGGCGGCGTGAATACGACCATGTGCGACGGCAGCGTCAGCTTCATCAACGACTCCATCGATCTGGGCGTTTGGCGGTCGCTGGGCACCCGTGCCAATGGTGATATGATTGCGGAATAGTAGGCGTAGGGTGGGCCGAGTGAAGCGAGTCCCACCAAATGAATCGATCAGGGTTGGTGGGACT
>JAFGTN010000294.1 GCA_016934075.1 Pirellulales bacterium | reverse complement strand
TTATTGATTTTTTTAGGTGCGCTCATTATAATACGGGTGATTTCATTTTCCCTATTGACGATAAAGGGCTATAGTGATATATTATCGAGTTTTTGCCTGCGTGCTGTTGTATAATATAAATGGAAGAAATGCCACCTGCCATTATGGGGGCCTATAAGTGGTAAAACCAGTATTGCAGGCTCTTGTCTTGGCGGAGCATGTTTACGAAGATAAGTCTGGAAAAAAGATTATTGCGGGTACCTTTAACAGGTTAAAATTTACCCGTAAGCCAATCCATCAAACTGTCGATTTGCCAGATGGAACAAAGGTTACGAGGATCCCTGGCGGAATGCACGGCGGCTCGCCATTTGCATATATGAGCCTTACAGATGTAGGCAATCAAACTAAGTTATTGCTTCAATTTGTAAATTTAACAAAAAACGAAGTCCTTTTTGGCAAAACAATTGTCCTTGACTGTAACGACAGGCTTGCGACGGCGGAATTAGTTTTTGGCCTACCGCTTCTTCCTATCGAAGAGGCTGGCACATATGCGTTTGAAGTGGTATGTGAGGGAGAAATTTTAGGCTCCTGCCGCATCCAAGCGGAAGAGTTAGACTTTAAAAGTGAGGACAAAAACGATGAGCATAGCTGATAATGAAATCGAATTGGCAAACATCAATGATGCACATTCATCAGACATCTCAGATTGGGGCAGTTTTACCGCCTATCGGTGCCATATTTGCACGATCAAGGAAGATGACAGCACATTTTCCGCGATAGTCCTTAACCTTCCTGGCTGTGGAAGTTGCGGCGACACCGAAGAGGAGGCTATTGCAAACGTGCGAGAGGCAGTTCTTGGCGTAATCGAATCACATCGCGCGGCAAACGAGCCCATTCCATGGTGTGATGCTGAGAACAATGATATACCGAATGGCGCAAAACGAAAATGGATTTTAGTTGATGCCTAATAAAGTTCCACGGGTATCTGGAAAAGATGCCGTGTCGGCTTTTCTTAAAGTGGGCTACACGGTTGATCGTATTAATGGATCGCACCACATATTAAAACATCCACAAAAAATAGAACGCTTATCAATTCCTGTGCATGCAGGTAAAACCGTGGGGGTCGGGCTATTATCGCGGCAAATAAAAGTTGCGGGAATGACGGTTGAACAATTTACCGAACTTCTGTGAACCTAAAGCGACTCAATGTGTCGTATCTTGCATGCGACAATTTTCTTTTAATATCGCCTTGGTGCCGCTCTGACATGGAGAGCGGCCCGCGTCTTGGTGGCGCAGCAGTCTTATAATCTGCCGTAGGGGTCTGTATGCACGGATGGGATCGTAACCCCCTCTCTCCGCTAAGCCTTTCGCTTAGCAGCCCTCAACAGCACATCGCGTGCCCATGTGGATGTCTTGCCTTCCGCTGCGCGCTCCAACAGGGCCAATTCTGCTTGCGATAGGCGTACCTGAAATCGTATTTCCCGCCGATCACCCTTGGGTTTAGGCGGTCTACCTCGTTTTTCTTCCATGCCGCAATTGTACAGACAAAAAATATTCTGTCAAGGCGGTTTTAGCTATTGACAATTGAATTATTGTCTGTACAATAACTACAGACGAAACAACCCCGGAAGGGACGGCAATCCCAACCGGGGCAGTCAACAAGAACTAGGCTGACGCCTGAATTCAAGTCTCACAAACAGAATTCTACGCGAATCAGCCGAAATTGCAAAGGCTCGATTCGATGATCGCCCCCGCCTGCAAGCATGATCAAGTTAAGAAGCATGGTATGGATCGGAAGGGAAACCAGCGGTTTCGGTGTACTCTCTGTGGGAAGACTTGGATTGAGGAGCGAATCCGCCCCCTGGGAAACATGCGTATTCCGAAGGATCGGGCCATTCTCTGCCTTCGCTTGCTATTGGAGGGCAACTCAATCCGGTCGGTCGAGCGAATCACCGACACCCACCGGGATACCATCATGCGGCTGGCCGTGCTGATCGGGGAGCGGTGTCAGCGGTTCCTGGAAGAGACCATCAAGGACGTACCCGTTGAAGAGGTACAAGCCGACGAGATTTGGGATTTCGTTGGCTGCAAGAGGAAGATCCAACAGCGGCGGGGCTATGGTGACGAGTTCGGGGACGCCTTCTGCTTTACTGCAATCGAGCGACACACCAAGCTACTGCTGGCCTGGCATCTGGGTAAGCGGACCGAGGAGAACACCCATCAGTTTGCCGCCAAGCTCTCGCGGGCCACGTCGGGCCGGTTCCACCTGACCACCGATGGTTACAAGCCCTACCGAAACGCTATGTGGGGAGCACTCCGTACGCGAATCGACTTTGCCCAACTGCTAAAGATATACGGCAAGGTCAAGGGCAACGCGGCTGCAGTCCGATACTCGCCCGGCAATATAATAAGCACCAAGGTGTACCCGGTGGCTGGCTGCCCCGATGAGGCAAAGGTCTGCACGTCGCACGCGGAGCGACACAACCTCACGATTCGCACCCAAGTGCGCCGGATGACCAGGCTGACAAACGCCTACAGTAAGAAGTGGGAGAACCACGAAGCGGCCCTGGCTCTGTTCTTCGCGTACTACAACTACTGCAGGGTTCACAGCACGATCAAGAAGACCCCCGCTGTGGCTGCAGGATTGACAGACCACCCCTGGGGGGTGGAGGAGCTTCTCGACACCATGGCAGCAACACTTTTTTAGGACAATACCTGAAATTACTAAACTGCCACTTGGGCTGAAAATGCACGTTTTTCGTGCCGACCCCCCCTGCCGTTTTTCCGCCTAACCTCATACGATAACCTATGTTTGCAGAAAGGGTCGGCGTGATCGGCCCGCACGTACGATTTTTTTTCACCGGAAGGAGACTCCCAATGGCAAAACGAATTGGAAAATTTTTATTCTTCGCGGTTATTGCCGCGACGATTTTGACCGTATCAACGGCCTCGGCCGCCGATTCCATCAAGAAGCTGGATACGGCCATCAATATAGTGCCCGAGAACGCCGCTTTTTATTCTTCGATGTATCGCGGAAACGAGATGGTCGAAGCCGTAGCCGCCAGCAAGGCCTGGAAAAAGCTGACTGAAATCCCCTTATTACAAATGGGATGGCAGTTCTATCAGATGCAGACGGCCAGCGAGGAGAGCGTGCCCGGCAAGATCGACAAGGCCATGAAAGATCCGCAGGTGCAAGAGCTGCTGGCCTTGTTGGGCGACATGTTTTCAACCGAGGCCTTTGTCTACGGCGACGAGAGCGTGATCGACACCATCGAACTCTTGCAGCAACTCAATAACATTAACCGCTTTGCCCCACTAATGGCGCATCTAGAAGCCAAGGATGGCGATGTCGACGAGCAGAAGGTCAGGGCCAAGATGATCCTGTCCGTGCTCGGTGGGAACCTCGAAAAAGTCAAGGTGCCCGGCATAATTTTGGGTTTCAAGCTCAAAGACACACAACGGGCCGCCGAGCAGATGGGCAAGCTCGACGTTATCGGTTCTGTTATTCTGTCGCAGCAACCCGGTTTGGCCGAAGCCTATAAACGCGTGAAAATCGGCGAGGATGATTTCCTCACTATAACCCTCACCGGCGAGATGATCCCCTGGCACGAACTGCCCCTGGACGATATCGCCGAGATCGAATCCGAGTCGGGAGATCTAAAAAAGGTTGTCGACGCGGTCAAGAAGCAAAAAGTTGTCGTTGCCGTCGGCTTGAAGGGCGACTACCTGTTGCTTTCGATCGGATCGTCAACCGACGGGCTGAAGAACTTGGGCAAAGGTACATCGCTGGCCGATCGTCCCGAGATTCAACATCTCGACCAATTCGCCGGCCGGCGGCTCACCTCAATCGGCTATGCCGGCGAAAAACTCATGCGCACGATCGCCGGTGGACAAAAGGATCTGGCCGAGATGCTTAAAACCGTCGACGAAATGTTGCCCAAATTGGGTTTGAGCAAGGACGACCAGGCCCGAATCCGCAAGGACGCCGCCGCGCTGGTCAAAGACATCAAACCCTTCATGCCCAAGCCCGGCGCGATTTCAGGTGTGGAGTTCATCAGCGAGCGTGGTATCGAAGATATCTGTTTCAACTGGGGCAAGTATCCCCAGATGGATGCCTCCAAGCCGCTTACTATCCTGAACCACATGGGCGGAGCACCGCTGTTTGCGATAGCCGGCCGCGCCAAGACCTCGCCCGAAAACTATGACCTTATAGTCAAGTGGACGAAGATCGCCTATGGCTATGTGGAGAAATTCGCCTTGCCGCTTATGCCGCCCAAAGATCGTGAAAAATTCGACAAGCTGGCCAAGGCCGTGGCGCCGTTACTTGGACGTCTGGACGACATCAACCGCGAGAAGCTAGTGCCGGCTCTGGCCGACGGGCAGAGTGCTTTGGTCTTGGAAGCGAAGTTGAAGACTAAGCAGATTCATAAAGCCTTGCCGCCTTCGAAAGAAGCCCGACCCATGATCGAACCGGCCATCGTGATCGGTCTCTCCGACGTCGAGAGTTTCCGCGAAGCGGTTAACCAGTATTGGGAACTGCTGGGCGACGCCACCGTCACGGTCGGCGACAACTTGCCCGACAAACCGCAGATCACGCTGCCTGAACCTACCGTCGAGCAAACCGACATAGGCACGATCTGCTCCATCGAATTGCCCGAACAGGCTGGTGTGGACGAGCAGATCGGTCTGTATCTCGGTTTCAACAAATCGGTGGCCGTGTTTTCCACGAACGAGGCCCAGACCAAGCGGTTGTTGACCAAGACCAAGCTGGGCGTGGGCGGTATTCTGACGGATCTGAATAAACCCCGAGCGCAAGCCGTGGCTTTCAACTGGCCCGGCACGCTCACCGCGGCCATGCCCTGGATCGAGTTCGGCCTGAAAATGGCTGCAGCGCAACATATGGATCCCGACGATATCGAGACCCAGTACCAGATAATCAAGCCGCAGTTGGGCACGCTTGTCGAAGTGCTTTCGGTCGTCCGTAGTGTCACGAGTGAGACCTATGTAAAGGACGGCGTAATGGTTACCCATGTTCTGACCGAAATCCAAGATGTAAAATAAGGCGAATTCAAAAGTCTTGCACTTTCTGAAAAAACGGCACTTAGGCCTATATGAAATAGAAAAGATGTACAGCATCTTTTTTATTTCACACGTTTTTTGTGTTGTCGGGCCGACTTCTATAACCGGTTAATAATTCAAGACATTCGGAACTGTTGACAGAATCTGTAGGCAAAAATGCGAAAAAATGCGGATG
>JAFGTN010000293.1 GCA_016934075.1 Pirellulales bacterium | reverse complement strand
ACATCACATCGCTAGCCAAACTCACCCGCAACCTGACCTCACTCAGCCTCAACGGCACACCCATTAACGACATCATGCCGCTAGCCCGCATGACCCGCCTCGAACGGCTCGATCTCCGCAACTGCAAGAAGCTCCCCGCCGACGATACCGCCTGGCTGACCAAGCGTCTCGCCGACTGCAAAATCCAAGCCGATAGAGCTAACCCCAAACCCCAAAAACCTGCTAACCCCAATGGATGGTAGAAGCTTATCGGCATGTCCTTGCAGAAAAGCCCACTGCCTTTTATCGCTAAAATAGGTTCGTCTTGTTAGGTGGCTTTATTGAATAAAGAATAATGACTATTCTCGCTGAAGATATACAACAGTTTTTTATTCTTGAGTTGCATTATCATGATGCCACTGCTTTGAGAATGACACTAGGACAATTTTGAGTAAATCATGTTCGTTGGTGTGTCCTTTGTTCGCTACAGTGGTGCGTGAGGCAACCGCGTGGGTTTCATAAGCAATTGCATTCACTAGACGCTTTTCTACTACGCATTGTTTCCAGAGACGGAGTGTGCATGTGGGAGTAGGTTCAGTGATTCCAGTACTTGAAAGAAGATTGGGTGCCAGAAGGTAGTTAAAAGTGATCTCAAGAGTCCAGCTATTTGCCCTGTCGTCTGTGTGCAGTTCTGGTATAAACTCACGCAGTAATTGAGTCGTTTTCGCTTGAAGTGAATTATCAGGCAAACCCATCAGATTATATGTGTGTATTTGTACACAAGTAATTGACTGAAGGTTACGTAGCATAGTTTCGTTTTTATGTAGACTCATCGAATTATCAATATTATGATCGTGTCCATTGCCACAGCCAAGTAAAAGCAATGCCCCCGAAAGGCTTGTCAATATTAATGATCTCATTTGTATAATCCTTTCTTGGAATTTTAGACGCATGATTTTATCAATAAGTTCCCTAAAAAGAGTATATTTGTAAACGGCGGAGCAAAAGCGTAGCGGTAGTCCAAAAGTTTTCGCACATTGTTTAACGGGTAACCGTTGAGTGGCCTCTGCCTGGCGTTGGTTATGCTCCGTTGACGTGGGCCACGAGGGATTATGGCGACGGGCTGTACGTCTTCAGCTAAAGTGGCAGTTTTGCGGGGTGTTTGCTAAGACACACTTTTGCTGGGATTTTCATGGGATTTTAGGTTCCTTGCTCGACGTCGGGCAAGGGTTTTGTGTTTCAGTTCTTTTCGTCGTTTAACGATCGCCTCGTCGCGGCCGAAGTAGACGTCATCGGGCGTGACGTTGCCGAGGGCTTCGTGGTATCGTTCGGAGTTGTACCAGCGGATGAAGGCGGTGTGACGTGGGCCACGAGGAATTGTGGCGGCGGGCCAAAATGTCGAGCCGGGTTGAAATCCCCTGGAAGTGCCGGCCAGCAGAAGAATTTGACAAGTAAATAACAGTGCTATCGGTGCTGGCGGCGCGGCGAAATTGCCCCTGTGCGGTTGGGCCAGCATGATACGCGCATGCAAAAATGGAAGCGAGAAGAATCTCAGCTTTTGAAGAAGTCGTTGATTGTTGCCAGATCAGGCAGCGTTGCGATAGTAATGGCTGAGCAGACCTCCGAGCCAGGTGCGGCGATGAACATGCTCCGGTGCTGATGTGTCGAGATCTGGCGGCGGTTCATTGAGGCTGGCTGGTGGTCGATTGTCCAGGCCCTGATGCGGCCGGAATTCGTTGTAGTAATCGGTGTAATTTCGACTGATATAGTCGAGGTATTTCAAGTTGAAGCAGAAGAAATGATTCAAAACCTCCCGCTTGAAATGCGAGATCCACGATTCCGCGAAACAGTTCGCGATGGGTGCCGCGATGGGCGTGAGCACCGGGCCACCATCGTCGCGCTGGAAATGAGCATCGAAACCTTTTGTGAACTTGCCGTCATGATCGTGAATCAGAAATCGAATATCGATACCTTCGTCCTCCGCCCACATGCTGACGTTGCGGGCCTGCTGACGCACCCATTTGTCGGTGGGATGGTACGTGCTCGACGAGACGTAAACCTGGCGAGAGCCAAGGTGAATGAAGGCCAGGACGTAGGCGGTTTTCTTTCCGAGCGGCGTCCAGATTGTCTTGCAAAAGAAATCCGTAGCCAGCATCACGTTCATGTGAATCTTGATGAATGTTCGCCACGGCGTCATTGTACCATTCGGGGCCTGACGCTCCGGATCGGGAAGAATATTCTCGTCGACGAGGACTCGTCGGATCGAGCTACGGCTGGCCTTCATCGCGAGCTTCTTCAACTCGCCAATGATCCGGCGGACACCCCAGCCGACGTTTTCACGAGCCAGCCGGACGATCAACTCCCGCAGCGATTTCGTCAATCGCGGCCGCCCTACTCTGCCCGGCTCGCGACCAACTTGTTCTTCACGAAGCCAGCGGCGATACGTCTTGACCGTGACGATTCCGAGTGTATCCTCAACCTTATGGTCGATCTCCGCGCCAATCTTCATCAGCCACCGCCGTTCGACCGGGCTCAGAATCACCCGGTTGCCCGGCAGCCTCTCCCTGAGCATCTCGACCTGGAGCTTCAGGAACCGGATATGTGCATCGCGGCGCGCCGACCACGCTTCATGAAGCAGCACCAGCAACGCCGTCAACCACTTGGGGAGCATCGTTCTCGCCTCCGTCTCAACAGCCGTAAGTCCAGTAATGGCAACAGCCCGACATTTTGGACCGCCTCCGCTGGAATGCAAGAACCTGCTGTCTGGCGATT
>JAFGTN010000027.1 GCA_016934075.1 Pirellulales bacterium | reverse complement strand
GGTACGCGACCAGGCCGTGCCGCTGAACCAGAACGGCAATGCGCCCAAGACCATGGCCAGAATCCAACTCAAGCCGACAACCACCATGGCTTCGCGCCGCAACAATTCAGCACCGGACTCCGACCGTCCGATCCACATCAATGTCGCCCCAACGCCCGAGCAAACCATCATGGCACCCAAGAGCCCGCCCACGCTTCGCCATTCGATACCGTGTTTGGCCTCGCCCAACAGCGGAAACGCCCACGGTAGGCTCATGAGCATCGACGCTCCGAGCAGAAGGGTAATCAAACCCAAAAGATGACAAATTAAAAGCTTGTTCATAGCGGAATCATCTTATTTTAACGACGCCTTGACGTCTTCGGGATCGACATCACCGACCAGTTCCACTTCACCAAGCTTCGAGGGCAAAATGAATCGCAGACGTCCGTGGGCCACCTTCTTGTCGTGCATCATGGCTTCCATGACGGCATCGGTTTCCAGCTCGGGCATGTCGACCGGCAGGCCCAGGGCCGAGAGCAGTTCTATCTGGCGTTTTGTGCATTGCTCGTCCACCCGGCCCATCTGCTGGGCCAGACGCGACGCGCACACCATGCCAATCGATACGCCCTCGCCGTGGAGAATTTTACCATAACCCGAAAGCGACTCGAATGCATGGCCGAATGTATGTCCATAGTTTAGCATGGCACGCAGCCCGGTCTCCTCGCGTTCGTCCTGGCGAACCACCTCGGCCTTCAGCCGGCAACACTGGGCGATGACGTCGCCCAGCAACTCGTGGTCGCGCTTCAGGAGCCGATCGACGTTATTTTCCAACAACTCGAACAAATCGGCGTCGAGAATCACTCCGTACTTGACGACCTCGCCCAGACCGGCAAGGAATTCTCGCTCGGGCAGCGTATCGAGAGTGGCCGTGTCGATCAAGACACCCATCGGTTGCAGGAACGCGCCCACCATGTTTTTCGCGCTGGGCAAATTTACGCCCACCTTGCCGCCCACCGAACTGTCGACCTGGGCCAGCAGGGAAGTGGGCACCTGCAAGAAGCGAATACCCCGCGCGAACGTGGCGGCGATGAAACCGGCCAGATCGCCCACCACTCCGCCGCCCACGGCCACCACGACCGTCTTGCGATCGGCGCCCAGATCCAAAAATCCTTGCCACAGCCCGGCGGCCATGTCGACCGACTTGGTCGGTTCGCCAGGCTCCAAGGCGATCATATCGACATCGAGCGATTCGCGACCGAGACTCTCGGCCACGGCGCCCGCGTGCGGCTCTTGCACGTTGTTATCGGTAATCACAATGGCGTGCGAGACATCGCCGCGGGCAACCAAAAAGGGCCCCGTTTCGTCAATATTGCCGGAGCCGATCTCGATATCGTAACTCCGCTCGGCTAATTCAACTCGCACGATTTGGCTGGGATCGCTCACGATTTGGCCTTTATAATTTTTCGTAGGGTGCGTCCGCGACGCACCGTAGGTAATAATGCCGAATTAGGAAATCAGAATGAGGAATCAATTAGGAATTAAGAATGATTGAATACCAAAAATCCTTTTAACTCATGGTGCGTTACGGACTCACCCTACTTCCTCATTCGAGCTTCTTCATTCGACATTTCCAACCACTCATTCTACCTCACGCTCTATCTATCGGGAAGGACATCACCTCGGCGATATTGTTTGCCCCCGCAGCGACCATTACCAGTCGGTCGAAACCCAGGGCTACACCGGTCGAGGACGGAAATCCGGCATCCATGGCGTCCAGCAAGCGGCTATTTTCCGGTAATAGGGCCTTGCCATCGGCGGCGCGTTGGCGGTTCACGCGTGCGTTGCGGTGGCGCAACTCGTCGGCGTCGGTAAGTTCGTGGTAGCCGTTGGCCAGTTCAATACCGTCAATATACAACTCAAAACGTTCAGCAACGGGGCCATCCGCTTCATCCATGCGGATACGAGCCAGGGCTGCCTGGCCGGCCGGATAGTCATACAGTATCGCTGGTGATGATGTTCCCAGATGCTTTTCCACGCATTCGACCAGCAGCAGATTAAGTCGGCCATCGAGGTCCAATGGATTCATTCCGTCCGGCGGCCGTATGCCGTGGTCACGCACGGCACGGTCAAGTTCTTCAGTGGTGGCCTTATGTGGATTGATGCTCGCATATTGCTCAAACGCTTCGCGATAGCTGATCGGCACGGCCTGCCCACGTCCGAGCGTCGCCTCGGCCAGATCGCTCAATAGCCGCATACCTTCTTTGAGTCCATCGCCCACGCGATACCACTCCACGATGGTAAACTCGGGATTATGCATGACCCCGCGTTCCTCGCGGCGAAAGGCGCGCGTAATCTGATAGATTGCCTCGCCTCCGGACGCCAGGAGCCTTTTCATGGCAAACTCGGGCGAGGTTTGCAACCAAAGTCGCCGCGACGACGTATCATCTTCGATCCAAAACGGATCGAGGTGCCGGTCCACCACGGTGTCGGCAGAGAGTATGGGTGTCTCGACTTCCAGAAAACCGCGGCTATCGAAAAACTCTCGCACGCGTTGCAGCAGTCGGGCGCGCAGGTGGAGGTTCTTCCAATTTGCGGTGGGACGAAACTCTTCGGGATGGGGATTATTATTTGACATACTCAGCTTTGCTAGTCGTTGTAAGTCATCCAGAGAAACTTTGCCGTGAGAAGTGCCAAGCAAATACAAAATATTCCCCAGCCGGCTCCAAGCGGAAGGGCAAAAAAAAGCAAGAGTGCCAATACGGCGATTCCGATTCCAATCAAGGTGTTTTTTCGGGGAAAGTAATGTTCCAGAAGACTCTCCCCGCCGCCTTTTTTTGCGAATGATTCTACCATTTCATCATTAATGTCTTTTGCTTCTTTTTCAGCAACGGCGATCATTTCTTTCTCGATTTTATCTATTCCAGTGAGGCTGGCGAATGCTTCGGCCCGTTTGTGCTCGCCGCTTTCTTCCAGAACGGCTTTCATCGCCCAGTGTGTGCGGGTATCGTTTTTGTCGCATTCGAACGCGCGGCTCAAGCTGCGTTTGGCGTCGCTTTTTCTATGTAAGCGAAATTGGGCCCATCCCAGAGCGGCCCAGGCTACGGCCGAATCCACGTTGGCTTTTATAGCTTCTTGTGCCGCCGCCTCGGCGAGCTTGGGGCCGCGTTCCACGGCCATGAACCATGCATAATTGTCCAGATAATTGGGATCCTTGCCCGAAAGCGTGACCGCCAGTTCGAAATCGGCCTGAGCCGCCGTGAGCCTCTCGGCATTCCATTCAGCTCGGGCCAAAACATCTCTC
>JAFGTN010000292.1 GCA_016934075.1 Pirellulales bacterium | reverse complement strand
TTGGTCCTGGGCTGAATTCTTGTGAATTCAGCTACTACAGCAATCAATATTTCACCAGAGTTTTACAACTCAAAGGATACTATCATGGCAAGTAAACAGTTTCATACCCGACGCCGCTTTCTCGCGCAGGTTGCACAAGGCGCGGCGGCCGGATGTTTGACGACTTTTGTTCCTTCCACGGTCCTCGGCCGCGATGGCGGCACGGCGGCGAACAGCCGTATCGGCGTGGGTATCATCGGGTTGGGACGGCAATGTGTCGGCCGCAATCTGCCCGTTTTTATGCGCCGCAAGGACTGCAAGGTCACGGCCATTTGCGACGTGGACCGCTGGCGGTTGCAGGTTCCTAACGATCCGGCCATCCTCCACAGCGCCAAGAGCAATAAATGGGATATTAAGACGCTTGCGGACTGTTTTCGCACCACCGACTTCCGCAAGCTTCTGGATCGAAAAGATGTCGATGCCGTGATGATCAGCACGCCCGACCATTGGCACATCCCTATCGCTCTGGCCTCTATCAAGGCGGGCAAGGACGTTTGCTGCGAAAAGCCGTTTGGCCTGGCGATCGCGCACGGCCGGGTTCTGGCCGACGCGGCGGCCAAGTCGAAATGCGTTTTCCGCACCGATAGCGAGTTCCGCTCAATACCGCATCTCTTCAAGGCCGTGAGCCTGGTCCGCACGGGCAAGATCGGTAAACTGAAGACGGTCCGCATTTCCGTGCCCATCTACTGGGATTCGCTTCCCATGCAACCTGACATGCCCGTGCCCGAGGATCTGGATTATGATATGTGGTTGGGCCCCGCGCCGAAGGTTGCCTATACGGAGAAGCGAGTGCATCCACCGAAGACATACGGCCGGCCGGGCTGGTATTCGAACCGCGACTACTGCGACGGCATGATCTGCAACTGGGGTTACCATCCGGCCGACATAGCCCAGTGGGGCAACAACACCGAACGCACCGGTCCGGTGGAGGTCGAAGGCAGCGGCACTTTCCCACCCAAGGATTACCTCTGGAACGTGATTACCGAGTTCGAGGTCCGATATCGTTACGCCAACGGTGTGGAGATGTTCTACGCCGGACGGAAGGACTTTAAGGATGGTCAGTCCTACATGCGTTTCGAAGGGACCGAAGGATGGGTGTGTGGTTGGTATGGCCCAGACCGCCTCGAAGCCGAGCCGAAATCTTTGCTCACGGCCGACGTCAAGCCCGAGGATTTCCCCTTCCCGCTGAAGAACGAAAAGCACGACTTCCTCGACTGCATCCACTCCCGCGGCCAGACCCTGGAAGACGCCGAAGTGGGCCAGCGCTCCAGCTCCATCGGCCAACTAGGCTACATCGCCTGCCAGTTGGGCCGCAAGCTGAAGTGGGATCCCGACAAGGAGCAGTTCCCCGGCGACGAAGAAGCCAACAAACTCGTCCACGGTGTCCCCGGCCGGAAGCCTTGGAATGTGATGTGAACATTTTTTGAGCTTTTCATTGGAAGTTGAAAGTAGTCAACCGTAAAGTACATGGAGAGAAGCAGGGAAATAATGCTATTACACGTTAGGGAAGCAGGGGCTGCTTCGAATAACATTTCAATCGTTCTGCCGGCTTTTCTTTTCGGTATCCTCGCTTTCTTTTCGGGCAAATTTCCAATCGATGGCCACCGACAGGATTACACCCAGTAAATAGAAGACGAAGTCTGTTGGATCGAACGTCGTGCCAACTAAAAATTTAATAATTCGTGGCATTCCAGGGTAACCGGGAATACCAGTTGCCTGAAAAAGTTCGACCACCGCAGCCAGGACGAAGATTGTCACCGCTTTGACACGTAGTGTTAGACGCGGTAGTGCAGCCGAGAACAAGAAGTACATCCAACCAACAATAAAGAGATCGGCCAGGTATTTCGCGGCAATATGATGAAATGGACTGCGAGAGATCGGAAAGAGGTAAGGCCGGTGTTTTGGCAATGAACGAGGGAACACTAATTTCCACTAATCGACACTAATGAATTTCTGTTGATTAATTGGTGTAAGTTAGCCCGGTCGCCTGCGACCGGTTTATGAAATCGCTATATTTTATTGCATCGTTTCCCGTCGCAGGCGACGGGGCTAACGGATGTTCAATTTTGTACGTATCATCAACAGAGCAAAATGTTTCTGATTGGCATGTGTTGACTATTATATTTCGCGATTCATTCATATGAATTGTTTGGTGCCAACGAGCAAGGTTTTCATTGTGTTTCTTTCATAGGAAAAAGTTCACGTATCAGCCGAATGGCATCTCGCGCCGTGTGCATGAACGAATAGCCGCCCTTTTCCGGGAGATGTTCCTCGGGCAGTTTGTACCAGGACTGGATCGTAAAGCAGTCGGGGAACACGCCGTCTTTGCGCAAACGGCGGATGTATGTCAGGGTCTCATCATGAAAGAGACGATTCCCCAGTTTGGCCTTACCGGCCACCTTCTGGGGATTGGTGTCATAGTTTACGATCAACCAGAACTCGATATCGCGCTGTTTGCACCATTGTTGAAGTGCCTTGAATTTAGCGGCGTTGTTCACCGGTCGCGATGGTTCTGTGCGGTTCTTCGTGGCTCGATAGTAGTTTAACGGACAATCCACCTCGACAAAATCGAAACGGGTTCCTTTTTCGCGGGCGGCGCGATAGACGGCCTCAAGTGCATCCCGATAGTGGACTCCCGTCGAATTCGTCCACATCCCCAACATGCCCGGATGCTCGGGAGTGTAGTGCCAGTTGGGAAAATTGGTGATCAAACCGATGCGCGTGCCGGGGAAAGTCTTGCGGCACTCGGCCAGAAAGACGGCCGTCTCCTCGGCCGCCTGTTCCAGTTTCATGCCATCCTTTTCTTTCCTCGGGCATCCCATGAGTCGCCGGATCGGCCCGTCGATATGCAGCGCGCGGAGTTTCAAACCGCGATCTTCCACCCAAGTGTGCATTTTCCGGGCTCGCTCCGCCGCTGCCCGACCCTCGCCCGTGCCGCCGCATAATTTGAAATTTCCGAACTCGGCATCCACGGCAATGCGGTGTTTCTTCACAAATGCAGCGAACGATTCGATCGGCAACTGGCTCGCCCAGTCGGGAGGCACCGCCTGTGTTGAATACACCTTGTAGAAGTCGATATTCCGTCGCACCTCGTCCCAGTCTTTGACATTGCTACTGAAGAGCGGCGCTGTCGACTTGGTAATATGCGAAGGCGCGATTCCAATTTCGTAAGGCTTGGGATCGAGACGCGGACCAAGCGACTCTGTTGCACCACCCGCTCCCAATACGTACAGTGTTGTAATCAGAATTAGCGGATTCATGGGTATGCACCTTTTTTTAATCATAACGTGTTTGGAAAGTGGTTGTACTACCTATAGGGTGCCACTGCCGGCTTGACCAGCAGTGTTTTCCGGAATATACTCTCTGCACTGCTGGACAAGCCAGCAGTGGCACCCTATTTCAAAGCGCGTTGTTAAAGACTGACTTGTACAGTATTATTGTTCTCGAAACTATGTAGTGCTTCAACAGCTTCCGGCCGGATCACGATCGAAGGGCGAACATCGCGAAGGTGAGACATGGCTTCGGTTGCGGATGGTACGGCGCCGCTTGACATGAGGTAAGCGCCAACCACGGCAGCGGTTCGCGAGTAGCCGATCTTGCAGTGTACATAAACCGTTCCGCGGGCGGTGTTTTCGGACAGGAAAGCGATGCACTGCTCGAGTTGCTCGGGAGTCGGGGCCGTGAGATCCAGGATCGGAACGTTCAAATAGCGAGTAGCCCGAAACGGTGCCGCTTCGGAGAATTCGGTGGTCAAATCCAGAACAGCGGTTACTCCTTTGCGTATGGCATCGTCAGCTTCACTGTCAGAAAGCTTTCGTCCGATCCAGATATGAGGTGTTACTTCGTCCCATGCCCGACATTGTCGACGGTAGTACCAGAGCGACAGGTTCTGGCCGATGAGCAACGGCGCCAGCAAGAGCCGTGTACTCAGAGTCAGACGCCCCTCGACTTTCCGATATATCCCCGGGCCGAGACCGAAGTAGGCCATGGTTGCGAGCAGACAGGCCGCGGCAGGCCAAAGCATAATTCCGGCCCACGGCCACAGCCACACGGCTACGAATCCCGCCGCCAGTGCCGCCAGTAGATAGTACGAACCGACGCGTCTGTTGGGTATTACCGGATGGCGGTGGGGAACCGAAGCGATAGCATAAAAGCATATCGTGGCCAGCAGGAATCCACCCACTACATCGATCACGTGATGCTGGTATGTCAGCAACGTCGAAAAGCCGATCAGGCTGAACCACACGTGCGAGGCGATCCGTATCGATCCACTCGTATGACGGGCATAGGTGTCCGCGAGAATCGTTCGCAGGGCGATATGCAGCGAGGGACACAAGTTGTAAGGCAAATCCGCGGCAAAGAACCAGCCGAACAATGCGCCGAGCAGACCTTCAAGTTGGGGGCGTTCGAAGGCCAATTGCAGAGGCATAATCAGGAAGCAGACGCCCGCCAGGAGAATGGCCAAAACAATACGGCGGCTGAACGTCTTCAGTTCACGTTCGTCGCGACATATAAAAGGCCCGCCGACAAAGAACAGATCGATCGACATATAAGGGATGACCATAAGTGGCACGAAGGGAATGAACCGCTCCCAGTCGAAATACCACGTACCGACATCCGTGCGTTGCGAAGTCAGCCAGTTGGTGCTGCTGTAAACCACCATAAAGAGCACAGACAGCGACACGGAGGCCATGCCGGCACGAATCATCAGTCGGCGCGACGCGCCATAGACACCGTGAATATTCCCCATGAATCGATCTCCTCTGCGACCTTCTCGAATCCCGCATCGCGAACCAGGTCATCCATTTCTTCTTGTGTCCGGCGGCGCATGATCCAGGG
The DNA here is from genome assembly GCA_016934075.1 of Pirellulales bacterium. GTDB lineage: Bacteria > Planctomycetota > Planctomycetia > Pirellulales > Thermoguttaceae > JAFGTN01. The sequence goes on along the minus strand of JAFGTN010000292.1, from coordinate 235 downwards.
TACGCCTTCGCGGTTGCTAAGCACGCGGGCGATCATCTCTACCTGTGGGTGCCAGGGTTGGCAGGTATAGACAAGATACCCGCCGGGTTCCACGGCGCGAGCCAGACCTCGAAGCGAACGCCGCACCGGTTCGTTGTCGGGAAAAAGCTCATATAGTCCCGAAACCACGGCTACGTTGGGCGGGGGTTGTATTGCGGCCAGCGAATCCTCGTCGAAGGCGTCGCCAAGCTGGAAG
>JAFGTN010000291.1 GCA_016934075.1 Pirellulales bacterium | reverse complement strand
CTGACAGGGACACCGCACCGAGGCGTCAGAAATACTCCCGCGGTGGAAGCCCGCTCCGTGTCGAATTCTGACTGACATGAGGCGGGCTTTTTTATGCGCCGGCGCCAAATAAACGTTGCCCGGGCCGTGGATCGCCACGATAAAAAACGGCTACGGGTAATGCAACTGCCCAGATCTTACTCCCACTTTCTGGTGATATTCTAAGCGTCGTCATATTGAAGGCTCTGACGTATCTGGCTGCTTCTTTTGCGGAAAAAGTGCGCGACTCGGCTTCCTCGACCGCCACTGCTTTGCTTGGAATGTCGCTGCAGCTAATCGGTTGCCATTTTTCGCAAGCATATAACCACACTCGATACCGGGTGTCCAGTTTACGGAATCGGTCAGTGGGCTCTTTTTCCGTTGTCCCAACCTCAAGATTCGAAGGTTCGACGTTCATGACATTTTGCCCGTTGGTCAGAAAAAGTCCCGAAAAAGCTGCTGCAGGGGATTGACGTCGCAACCCCTCTTGAAGTATACATGTGTACATGTACTTGTCAATAGTGCCGTCGGACAATTTAAAAAATTTATTTTTGGGACCAAGGGGAGCCGAATATGGCTGACCATGCGGGTGATAATCTGCGTCGCTTGATGGCGGAGCGGGGCCTGTCAACAAAGGACCTGATAGAGATGACGGGCATGGATCGTCGTACTCTTGGCGGCATTTTGGCCGGCACTCATCGTACCCATCCGCGAACCATTAACCGCTTGGCCAAGAGTCTGGGAGTATCTTCCGACGAATTTTTCGTATCACCAGCACAGTTGCTTTACAGACGTTTTGATACACAGACCAATATGGCCGTGGAGGAGGTGGTCGAAGATCACCCCGAAGTGTTCGACGGCTGGACCGACACCGATTTCGACGAGCTACACAGCCGTTTTGGCGCCGGCGGAGCCTTGACGGCCGAAGGCACGCTCGAAGCGGCCCGCTCGATGAACCGCAAACGTGAACTGCACGATAAATTGGCTCTTCTTTTAGAGAGCAGCCAGCAGAAATTGGTGTGTGAGATTTTGGAATCGTTGTATCGCCAAGTCATATCGAACGAATAAGGACGGGTTGCTAGAGCAGAGCTTCTTCTTCCGAAAGAGGATCGGGTTCAAAGCGGTCGGGACGATTCCACCACCATAGTACGACAACTATTGTAGCGGCGGTCGCCATCATGGCGGCAAGGATGGAAAACAGCAAAGGTTCACTTTGAATGCGTCCGGCCAGCCTGGGACCGTAGGCGCCGATGCCGAATCCACAAGTAAAAGCAAAGCCGTAGCATAACGAACGACGGCGGCGTGGAACATACTTAGCCACCAGTGTGTTAAGTAGTGGTTGGTGCATGAAAAACAGCGGAGCGAAGAGCGCGGCGGCCAAGATGCGCGTCGCGCCTTGGGCGAATCCCATCCACAGCACACAGGGAGCGGCGCCGTAGAAAGCCATGGCCATCATCTTCTCGAGTGTTTTGGGCTTGGCCAGCCAGCCAGCCGAAAATTGGCCGATGATACCCAAGGCCAGCACGATGCTTGTTAGATAAACGCGCAGACTTTCGGGCGACGTTCCGCTTACGACCAATCCCGACTGGTCCAGGTACCGAGGCAGGAAGGTTAGAATGGCAGCGTAGACTATGCCCGCAAGCGCTACAACCACAAGAAGCAGGAAATAGCTGTACCAGTGAGCCTCGTCTTCGCTGAGATCGAGTGGTGTGGGATTTTGGCGGTCTTTGAGTGCGATGTGTTTGCCATGATAGGTTTCGTGCGGCAACCACACCACAAAACATACGCCCAGGATGACGCCGGGTAGCGACAACATGAGGAAGTACTCTCGCCAGGATGCGCCGCAGGCGAACGCCAGCCCGGCGATGAACGGCCCGGCGGCGATCCCCATTGATCCGAAGATGCCGTGGTAGCCCAGCGCCTTGGGTCGATTTTCGGGTGTTGTATAATGAGTTATCAGTCCCACGCCGGCCGGGTGATAAATGCTGGCGAAGATGCCCAAAGTGAACATGGAAACGAATAGCACAGACAGACTCGGCGACCAGAAAGCCGTTACCGCGGCGAAGCTGCCGCCGAACAGATAGACCAGCAGTAAGCGTTTGGCCCCATAACGGTCGGCCAACCATCCGGCCGCCAGTGAAAACAGTCCGTAGGGCAATCGCAAACAGGCGCCCAGGTTTCCGGCAACTTGTTTGCCGATCCCAAAATCATCGCAGATCAATTGCTCGACGTTGCCGAAAGACAACTCGAGGATATGTACCAAGGCATGTGCGCAGGAGACCAACAGCACTAGCCTGAAAGTGGCGGGGCTCATCCAACGTTTGTCTTTTCGGCGTTACTATTTTCGACTTCGGACGCTGCCGGTTTGCCCGAGGTAGCGTTGGTTTTTTCAGCCAGGCGATTGAGCAAATCTTCGGTGGCACCGCTATCGATGGCTTCGCAGGCCAGGTTGGCACACTCCAAAAGCGTATCGGCTTGATCGGCCACCCACAGGGCAGCCGCGGCGTTGGCCACGACAATATCTCTGGCCGGTCCGGGGCGACCTTGGAAGATACCACGGATGCGTTGAGCGCTTTGTTCGGCACCCTCGACCTTGATATCCTCAAGATCGATGATCTCCAAGCCGAAATCTTCGGGATTCCACTCGAATTCGTTGAGATTGTCCCCGTGAATTTCAGTAACACGGGTCACGCCGCCAAGGCTGACTTCGTCGAGGCCATCGGCACCGTGTACGACGAGCGCTCTTTCGGTTCCCAGCAGTGCCAGAGCTTGGGCCAAAAGCGGCCGAAGTTCCGGCCTGGCGACGCCCAGCAACTGCAAAGGGGCACCGGCCGGATTGGCCAAGGGACCCAGGAAATTGAAGATTGTGGGCGTTCCCAACTTTTTGCGGATCGGCCCCACGTGCCTCATTGCCTGGTGCAACAGAGGGGCGTAGCAGAAACATATACCTAACTCTTCCAGACATGATTCTACTATCGGTACTTCGACCTCAATATTGACGCCCAACTCGGCCAAAACATCGGCCGCGCCACTACGGCTGGTGAAGGCTCGATTGCCGTGTTTGGCTACGGGAACACCCGCTGAAGCCGTCACCAGGGCGGCGGCCGTGCTAATGTTGAATGTACCGGACGAATCGCCGCCGGTACCCACCACGTCGATCACATTGGACCGGTTGGTGTTGATCGGCGTCATCAGTCTACGCAAGGCCTGAGCCGCTCCGGCAACTTCGGCGACCGTCTCGCCCTTGCTGTGCAACGCAACCAGTAGCCGGGCTATCTGGTCTTCACTGCAATGCCCCTCCATAATAATCCCGATGGTCTCCGCCATCTGATCCATCGAGAGATCATGTCCCTCTTCGACAAGTTTGAGAATGGCATCTATCATAAGCGTGGTACCTTATCGGGCCTTGGTTTTTAGTCCACTTCGTATGTGCGAAGGTCGATCCGCCGCAAAAAAACCGGCTGCAAACGAAGAGTGACTAGAGGAGGCTAGCACCGATTCGAACAATCGAAGCCCTATGATTCTACCAGTTTTTGGCCCATTTTGGTAGTCGGCGTATAGATTTTTAACCATACTGACCCAAGCGAGCTAACACCAGAGAGTGTAAAAAATGCGGCAATCATCCCAAACGGTGGGGGTGAATAGTGTGCTTTCAAGCTGACAGATCGTCACAACTCCTTTTAGATGAGTGGATTATAAACACACCCTCGTAAAGGGTGGGCCAGCCCTATTTACAATGGAAAGAATTTTCTTTTTGATTCGCTATGCGGCTGCCCGTCTCCCTATATTGGGGGCCTTTTTACCCTTGAGCTGGTAGACGTAGGCTAAGATTTCAGCTACGGCGGCATACTTGTCACGAGGAATGGGATGGTTGACATCAACCTCACGATAGAGCGCCTGGGCCAGTGGTTTCTTCTCGACGATGGGGATGCCGTGCTCAAGTGCCATGCGGCGAATGCGTTGGGCAATCGTGCCGGCTCCTTTGGCCAGAACGATGGGAGCTGCCATGGTCTCGGGATCGTATTGGATGGCAATGGCCAGTTGTGTAGGGTTGGTGACTACAACATCGGCCTTGGGAACTGATTTTGAAAGCTGGTTGAGGGCCAATTGCCTTTGTACTTGGCGACGCCTTGCCCGGACTTGGGGGTCACCTTCGAGGTTCTTCATTTCTTCGCGGACTTCCTGCTGGGTCATTTTCATGTCCTGCTCGTGTTTCCAGCGTTGGAAGGCAAAATCGAGTATGGCCAGAATCAGCAGTGCTATACCGACTTTTAAGGCCGTCCAGAAGAGCACGTCAATGAGGAACACGGCAATTTCCATCAGCCCCAGGGCGGAAAGGCCAATGAGCGTCTCGCGTTGATTGTACAAGCTGAACAAGGCCACTGTAGCCACGATCAGGATCTTGAAAAGCCCAAATGTCAAACGCATTACACCGGGCATGGAGAAGATTCGTTTGAATCCCTTGAGCGGATTGATTCTGGAAATATCGGGCGCCAGCTTGTCGGGCAAGAATAGAAAACCGACCTGCGAGAGGTTAACGATTACGGCGACGATGAACAATATGCCAAAGACGGGCAGCAGGCATTTCGCCAATGATTGAACGGTTTCGTTCCAGATGAAGCACGCGAATCCCGAATCTGCCTGTAACCAGGCGGCGCCGCCTAATTGCTTTTGCGAATATCGGCCGAGGAAGTCGATTATGCCACCACCCATTGTCATCAAGATCATCAGTCCGGCAATCAAAAGCACGGCCGAGGCCAAGTCTTGGCTTTTAGCCACCTGGCCTTGCTTGCGCGCTTCTTGCCTGCGATGCGGCGTGGGATCTTGAGTTTTGTCGCCGTTCTGGTCGGGCATTTATTCGGTTTCAGTTATCAGACTTCAGCTTTTAGACTTGACCATTACTTCGTCATTCCGACTTCCTCATTCGACATTTCACCTATTGTCCTTGTATTGCTTGGAGCATAAGTGTCAGTGTGGGTTCGATTTCGTCTTGGTAGATGTATACGCTCGATCCGATGGAGAGTGCGAGAACACCAAAGGTCAGCATGGAGTTCATTCCGAATCCGACGGCCAGAATGTTTAACTGGGGCATGGTACGGCTGATGAGACCCATGATTAAAGTTGATAGGAGTATGGCCGTGACTACGGGCGCGGCCGAGCGAATCCCCAGGGCGAAGCTTTGTGTTATGAGATCGGTGAAAGCCGGCACGATTGCGGTCCCAATGGTTCCGCTGCCCGGTGGGATCGATTGGAATGTGTCCAGCAAGGCCGCCATGACCATGCGGTGACCACCGATGCAGACGAATATCGCCAATGCCAACAGGAACAACAGCCGCGAGAACAAGGGGATCTCGGTTCCGGATGCCGGATCTAGAACGTTGGCCATCATCATGCCGCCGGTGCGACCGATTAGCTGACCGGCAACTTGCAATCCGGAAAACAGGATCACAATACCCAATCCCAGGCACAGCCCGATGATCAATTCACTACCAATGAACAAGAGATAATTTGCCAACGAGCCCGGGTATCCCACATCGATGTGCCATTGGGTGGGCAGGATCAGAAAAGCAAGTGCCGCGGCCAGTAGTGCGCGAACCTGCATAGGCACGTCTTTGGTCCCGAAAATCGGCGCCGTCATCGTCAGGCCACTGATGCGTGATAGCACCAGGGTGAAGAGCAGCAGTTTATCCAGGCCGAAGTCGGGAAGCATGGGATTATGAAATTATGGGTTGTGGAAGAGAAAACATAAAATGTCGAATGAGGAAGCCAGAATGAAGAAAGAAATAAGAATGTATAAATGACGAATGACGAAAAATCGTTTGTTTGGAATTTCATCCGGGTGATACAATAACCTTCCTCATTCTTAATTCGATATTCTTAATTCTTTCCTCATTCTGGTTTCGACATTCGACATTCTTTACAAATTACCCGGTATCGCCGTGATCAAGTTCGTCGAGTATTGCACCATCATGGTTATCAGCCAGGGCAAGGCCAAGCTCAACACCACTACCATGGCCACGATCTTGGGAACGAAAACTACGGTTTGCTCTTGGATCTGTGTCAGCGCCTGCAGCAGACCTATCAACAGCCCCACACACATACCGGCCAACAGCACGGGGCTGCCGATGAGCAGGGCAGTTGTCAGGGCCTGGCGGCCGATGTCGATGGCGTCTTGGGGTTGCATGGTTTTATTCAGAGGGCAGAGGGCTGAGGGCAGAAAGCAGAAATCTAGCTGAGAGATTGGACTTGATTGTGTTACGATAATTTTGAATTCTCATGATAATATCACCAGGTCTTGTGTCTTGTTGCAAAAATCTGATATCTGCCTTCTAGGTTTGTAGGGTGCGTCCGCGACGCACCGGCAGTACTAGTTCCGTGGTGCGTCGCGGACGCACCCTACGCTCTCATCGCTCCCACGTCACAAAAACACCTCGAAGCTTTCCAGCAGCATGCCTACGATCAAGTGCCATCCGTCTAGGAGTACGAATAGCAACAGTTTGAACGGTAGCGATATCAAGACGGGCGGTAGCATCATCATGCCCATCGATACCAGTACGGCGGCGATTACCATGTCAAGGATCAAAAATGGCAGGTATATCTGGAAACCGATGAGGAAGGCCGTTTTCAACTCGCTGAGCATAAATGCCGGCAGTAGCACCTGGATAGGCACGTCCTTGTAGCCGAAATCCGTTGCATCCGGATCGGGTGGTTCGGGCAGGTATTCGAGAAACAGACGCACGTCGTCGCTATTGTCGGTGCGTTCGATCTGCATGATCATAAACTCGCGGATAGGTTGCACGCCGGAGTCCCAGGCTTGATCGATGGTGATTTCGTTATTTGAGTATGGCTTGATAGCACCGTCGTAGACTTCTTTCCAGACGGGTGTCATGATGAGGATCGAGATGAAGAGCGAAAGCGAGGTGATTACCTGGCTGGGCGGCAACTGTTGTGTACCGATAGCCTGCCGCAGTAGTCCCAGGACGACAACGATTCGGACGAAACAGGTTGTCATCAGTAGTATGGCAGGTGCCAGACTGAGAACCGTTAAAAGCAGCATCACCTGGATCGTGGAACTAAGACCGGCCGGACTGGTCCACTGCTTGGGTCCGCCGGCCAATCCCTCGGGAACTTCGAGATTGAGCGGCATGTTGGCGGCGTTTGCACCCGATGCGGTTGCCGTGGTGGGCGCGTTGGAGAAATTGAGCGCGGCAGGCGCGGCGGCACCGTTGGACGAATTTTGCGCGGTGGCCGGACTCAGAAGGGTAAGTACGGCCGTCAACACTGTCAGCCATGCAAGCATGCGTCGGGTGCGGCTTGTTCGCCAATGATCAAGATTCCGGTTCTGTTTGACAGAACGTTTTGAGAGGCACGACTTCTTTTTATTTCTTAGATTCATGCACGGCCTCCCGTCAGTTTGGAAGGGGTGTTTTCCCAGGAAAGTTGCTCGAATACCTGACGGAAATTGGCCGTGGAGCTGCTGTTGTTGTTGCGGCGACAAAGGGCAGCCAAGCGGTCAACTTCGGCCGGGTCGGTAATCTCGGTGAGCGTCTCGGTGCCGTTGGGCGTTACACAAACCAGCAGGAGTTTGTTGCCGCAACGCACAAGATGCACCTGCTGGCGGTTCGCCAAGGGTGCGCGACCCAGGATCTCTATCACCTCATCGGGCAAGGGCATGTTTGCCGTGGGCGTGTTGCGGCGCATGAGAAAAGCGACTATCAGAAACAGGCCGATCACCAGGGCCAGGCTGCCGACGATGGTCACCAGCGAAGACATTCCACCGGGAGCATTATAGGTCTTCTCTTGTTTTGTATCCTTTCGACTTTCGCCCAACTTCATGTCCGCGGTGCGGCTTTTCCTAGGCGGCGCCGTTTTATTGCCGGGCGTCTCGAAGTTCACCGGCATAACGGCGTGAGAAGCCGTTTTCGTGTATGGCTGCTCGACGGACCGCGGTTGCTCCTGGCCGGATATACCTATTGCGG
>JAFGTN010000026.1 GCA_016934075.1 Pirellulales bacterium | reverse complement strand
GTCGCTCCAGCGCATGATCGGTGAGCCGAATCCGCCGACGGCAATAATGTGTCACTTCGACGATCTGGCCGAGATGATCTACTTTCAGTTGGACCGGCTCGACTTGCGAGTGCCCGAAGATATTTCGCTGATCGGCTTCGGCGGTACTTGGCGCAGGGGTGCATTGGCACGGCGGTTAACCTCCGTTGTTGTGGATGAAGCCGAACTTGGCAGCCGCGCGGCCAATTTGCTAAACGAGATGCGATGCGGCCTTCGCAATATGGATGACAGTGAAGAGTTTGTGATGCCCTTGGGCTTGCACGAAGGTGAGACGGTGGGGCGTGCGGCAAGTCAAAGCGAATGTGGGAAAAGTCTCGGACGGCTTTCTTACACTACGAAACAGCAACATCCGCGAGAGGGAGATGATGGTTCAAGGTCGCAATAAATCGGGCTTTACCTTGGTTGAACTTCTTGTGGTGATCGCCATCATAGGAATTCTGATCGCTTTGCTGCTTCCCGCCGTGCAGGCCGCACGCGAAGCGGCGCGGAGGATTCAGTGCTCGAGCAACTTCAAGCAGGTCGGGCTGGCGATTCACAATTATGCAGACGCACAAAGTTCCTTTCCCACGGGTTCGAATTACACTCGTTATAACGCTTGCGGATATGTGGGAGATCACTTCGGCTTCGCCTGGGGAACATATATCCTTCCTTACCTGGAGCATGGAAGCATTTTTGACACGATCGATCCTTTGGGGCAATTCTATGTGCAAGGGAATCGCGAGGCGGGTATGTATGTGATACCAGAGTATGTGTGCCCCAGTGATCCGAATGGCGGCGCGTGGGTCGAGCAGGCCTCGGCCTTCGGGCAAGGTGGTAGTGACGTCAAGGATTTTCGGGCAACTAACATGGCCGGTGTGGCCGACAGCGTCGACTGGTCGTGCGATGGCTCGATGCCGGCGGGAAATCGTAATGGGATGCTTTACAACTACTCTTCCGTAAAGTTCGCCGACGTTTCAGACGGAACCAGTCAGACAATGCTTGTGGGTGAAATTACCGGAGCGCGCGGTTCTCATCCTACCCAGGGGCCGGCCTATTTTCAGCATATCTGGGTGCATTTCGATATCCAGGACACGGCCGATGGTATCAACGGACCGGGGACGATTCCCGGTGGGCGCAACGATTCCACCGATCCGATCGACGGTGACGGTGGAAATCGACACGTCGAACTTACAAACGAGATCGGTTTTTCCAGCTACCATCCGGGTGGATGCCACTTTCTGCGCGCGGATGGCAGCGTATATTTCTTCTCCGAAGAGATTGCCAGTGGTTTGATGGCCGCATTGACGACGAGGAAGGGGGGCGAAGCGGTTGATGAAAGCTTCTAGTAGTATGTGGCCGGCTCTGTGTCTGTTGCTCGCTATGACGTTTGGCTGTGGCCGTGGAGGTCTCGAACGGGCGATAGTTACTGGTCGAGTTACCTACCGGGGTGAGGCAGTTGCAAACGGTGAGATCCGTTTTGTGCCAACCAAGGGGACGCAGGGACCGATTTCTGGTGGATCGATCGCCGCAGGTGAGTACGTTGCGGACGGTTTGGGAGGGGTGCCGGTGGGGATGTATCGTGTGGAAATTCGGGCATTTCGTATCCCTAAGCCCGAAAAGCTTGATCCGATGGGAGATGATTTCGCGCCCAGGAAGCAGTATCTGCCGGAGAAATACAACGTCAAAACGGAACTGGAAATGACAATAGCCCCCGGCTCCGGCAAGATCGTTCAAAACTTCGATCTGGTCGAATGACGTGGTCGATAATACGAGCTTGGCAGCTTCTGTGGAATATCCGCCGTTATGGCGATATGGGGTATTTAGGGCATTTTGGTGGCCATGGAATTTCCTGTCGAAGCTGAAGACTACTGTCAATCGCTATAGACAGATTTCCCAAAATCGCTATCCTTCACCCGCTCATATTTAGACGTAATACACGTTCCAGTTTGAAGTAACGCTCCTTCCGTGAGGAAATAGCGTGTTTTCCCGAAGGGTAAACGCGCGGTGAAGCGTCATTTCAACCTGTAATTGGTATAAAAGGGCGAGCAGTGCTGATCCACAAGGAAGTGGGTCCAGAGTAAGGGAAAGGAGCCCATCGATGAGGCTTTTATTAGTGTTGCCGTTTGTGGCCATTGGACTGACGGTTTGCACCAACATCGCCGATGCCGTCGATCCTATTTTTGGTCGTACGCGCGTTATGCCGCCTTCCACCGGTTCGGCCTCGACGGCTGATCCGGCCTATCCCATGCGCTCGATGTCTGCAAGTACGGTTGCACCTCCCGTTTCGACTCCGCTTGCGCCGCCGACGTTACGTTCCGCGCCAGCGGCGATAGATGCTGTCGCCAAAGCTCCGGAACCAAGACCGGTCGTGGTGAATTCCAATACCGAAGCATCTCGAAACGCCGATGATTCGCGGGCTGTTGTTCCGGTATCCAGGTCGAATGTGCCGCTGAATGTGGCGGGTGTACCGAACGGCGCCACTTCGAGCGCGCCACCTGCAATGGTTGCTCCGGTGGTGCCCTACCGTCCTGCCACGACCCGAAATCCGGTTACGGTTAACAACTCCACGACCTATACATCCCCTCCGTCCGGTAATCCTTATGCACCGCGTGGCAGTGTAGGTTTTCGGCCCGGCAGTACGCGGCTGCTGAGTTCTTCGTCGAGTTCACGTTCCGGCCCCGGGCCGCAAATGACTAGAACCCGCGTCAGCCCGCCGTCGCTTTCCGATCCTCTGCATAAACCTGGGGCGAATGTTGCTCCGACAACAGCGACAACGTCTACCGCCGCCACGTCAAACGTTCGTCCGTGCAATCCTACTCCGTCTTGTGGCGCCACTTCAAGTGTCGCGATGTCTTCAAGCGGTTGGCGAGCTACATCCAATAATGGCAGTCTCAACGACAATTGTGCTCGCGATACTAATGCCCAATCTTTTGGACAGCTTAGCCGATCGTGTGTCGATACGAGCGGTTCGGCGAGTAGGGTATCCGCCACATCCAGCGCCGTGGCGAATACCCAACCGTCGAACCGCACTCCAACGCGAGCCGCTTCGTCGCTACCGCCGCGGCGGTTCGATGCACCCAGCAGAGTTGTCGATATCATGGATCTGCCGCCCAGACGTACGAGTACCGGAAGTTCGGGTGCCGGGAGTGCGGGTACAACGTTCGGTACGCCCACAAGAGCGCCTGCCCAATCATCGACAAGTGTTCACCGCGATTCGTCGGTTAAACAGGCGTCGGCCACAAGCGAGGAGGCTAATCCCTATCCCAGCCGCCAGTTTAAGGCAGATAAGTCAGCCGATAACGCATCTCGATACGGCCACGCCGGCGACCACGGCTGGCTCAAGGGGAAGTTGGAATACTCTCAGGCACACCATCGCTGGAAACTTCGTTATATACCCATCGACGGCCAGACCGATCAGTACGGCGGCAGTGTCATTCTTCGCAAAAGCTCCCTGCTTTCAGGCTTCGAACGGGGCGACTACGTTGAAGTCAACGGCCGCCTGGTCGAAAACTCGGCTGCCAGCGACTACGCACCGGAATACGAGCTGACGCAGATTCGACGTATCGCGAAATAGCCGATGTCGAGTCAATGATAGATGTTCGCCCTTTTTTGTCCAACTACGGCAACTTAGGACGTAACTCCTTTCCGTTATCGTCGACCGGATAGACCGCGTTGTGGTTTTCCAGGGCGGCAATCAATCCTTTCATCATTTGCTGCAGTTTTCGTGGTTTCGATTCGGCAAGATTGGTTGATTCGAAGGGATCCTCGGCCAAATTGAAGAGTTGATAGTTTCCGCCCTTGAATTGAATGTATCCGCCTGTGGTTGGTTTGTCCGGCAAGGTGTGGTAAATGACTTTCCAATCGCCGTCGCGCCATGTCGTGAAATAGTTACTTCTGTGCTGACCGTGGGGATAGTGCATCAAGAACTGTTGGGGATGTTTCGGATCTGCTTTGCCAGTCAACAGCGTTTGCAGTCGCGAACCGTCGACGGTATATCCGGTGGGTGTGGAGATATCGAGCAAGTCGAGGATCGTGGGAAACAGATCGGTTACCGAGGCGACTTGACACTGGATCGCGCCAGCGGGAATCCTTAACTGCTTCTGAAACTTATTCGTGGGATCCGGCTTGGCCCAGGCGGCGATGAACGGAACTCGCATTCCGCCTTCGTAGTGAGCACCTTTTTTGCCTCGCAGAGGTGCAGCGCAGGCGACTCGATGTTGGTGACCAAGCGGTGCGTCGGTGCCGTTATCGCCGAGGAAGAATATCAGCGTGTCTTCGGCTATTCCCAGTTCCTCGAATTGATCCAGCATATCACCGAGCGACTTGTCCATGCCCTCTATCAGCGTCGCAAATGCCTGAGCTTTTGCGGGCTTACCGGAGTTTTTATAATGGTCGGCGAAGCGGGGATCGGAATCGAATGGCGCATGCACGGCATAGTGCGCGAAATATAGATAGAACGGCTTGCCGCTCTTCGCGGTTTCGGCTATATGCTTTTTCGCCTCGATCGTCAAAGCCTCGGAGAGAAACGTATGCGATCCGTGATACTTTTCCAAATGCGGTACGGCATGGTGGGATCGCTTCGTTCCGAAGCCATAGTTTTTCTCTCCGTAGTAGCTTCCGGGAGCGCCAAACGCGGCCCCGGCCACATTGATATCAAATCCCAAGTTGAGCGGTTCCGCGCCGTCATACGCTTCTGCGCCGAAGTGACCTTTGCCGACATGAATCGTCTTGTAGCCGATCGTTCTCAGGATGCCCGGCAGCGTAACATCGCTCTTTTTCAATCCTGCCCAGTTCCAATCGGGAGCACCGTTGGATCCGGCGTTGTTCTGACGCGGGTTAATCCAGTTCGTGGTACGGTGACGCGCGGCATTTTGCCCCGTCATGATTGAAATCCGAGTTGGTGAACAAACGCTCATCGCGTAGAACTGGTTAAAGCGGATACCATTCCGAGCCAATCGTTCCATGCAAGGCGTTTGATAGTAATCGTTCAGCGGGTATCGTTTCAGTTTACCGTTTTTGTCGGTTAGAAACGGAACGGATGTATCCATAACCCCCATGTCATCAACCAGGAAGACCATGATGTTCGGGAACTCCGCCGCACCAGAGCATGTGGCATGGAAAATCAGCATGGGTAGAGCAATAAGGAAGCAATGTATCTTCATGGTAGGATTCCAATATTCCGCCTAAAGGTGGTACTACAAACAGAACTCAATAGTCGAATTAGCGAGCATCAGGCATCAGACGCATCACGAATCCGCCGTACGGTTTCATTTCCAGTTCGATCGTTTTGTCCTTGACCGCTTTGCCGTTATACGTGGAAAAGGTGTCCTGCGTGGCTCCGTCACCGATCAGAATCGAACGGTAAGGCTTGTTTTCCAGAAAATCCGGTGCAAAGGCAATTTTTCTGGCACTGTTTTCACCGTTGATACCGGCAACGAACCATTGGTCGCCTTTGCGGCGGGCGATGACGATGAACTTGCCCGGCTCGCCCCCGATCAACCGTATGTCGTCCCATGCGGCCGGTACATCGCGAAGCAATTGCTTGGGCGCTTCGGGCAGGGCCCGGTATGTCTCGGCCGAATCGGCGAAATGGATCAGTCCCGTCTCGAACACCACGGCCAGGGCCAATTCGTAGGCGTTGGTTGTCAGGTGGGGATACTTATCGTGGCTGAAGGCGCATGGTGTGTAGTCTACCGGTCCCACCAGGTTGCGTGTGAATGCAATGACCGTGTTATGCCACGGCGCTTTCTGGGGGTATTCCGGTCCGAACGTATAACATTCCGCGCCTTTGACGGCTTCCATGCTCAGCAGATGCGGATAAGTCCGCGACCAGCCACGGGGAACGGTGCAGCCATGGAAGTTGATCAAAATTTTCGAGTCAATGGCGTCTTGCAGGATGTCGACATACTGGCGCATGGTGGCCTGCTTGTCGCTTTGGAAGAAGTCTATTTTGACTCCTTTAATCCCCCATTTTTTCAGCAGCTCAAACTCGAACTGCCGCACACGTCTGTCGAACATGCAGCCCCGGGGTTTTTCGGTGACGAAGTTATTAGGACCGCCGGAGTTGTACCAGAGTAAAAGTCCCACGCCTTTGTCGGAGGCATATTTTGCCAGCTTGCGTACATCGCCCCCGTTCATAAGCGTCCAGTTGGCGTCGACCAGACAATACTCCCAGCCCATCTCCGCCGCCAGATCGACGAACTTGACCTGTTTCCCATAATCGTGCGGGCTGTCATGGTCGGACCACCAACTCCAGGCAACACGCCCGGGCTTGATCCAGGATGTATCCTTGACTTTTGATGGCGGGCATAAATCATTGATCAGCGTCGACTCCACGAGCGTGTTCAAAGAGCCGCCCACCATGACTACCCGCCAGGGCGTGGCCCATGGTAAAGTGGACGAGGGCTCAACTTTGCCATAAAAATTCCCT
>JAFGTN010000290.1 GCA_016934075.1 Pirellulales bacterium | reverse complement strand
GATTGACGTGAAGGCGACGCCCCCGTCCGTGACAACATTCCAGCCTGCTTCTGGAGTGGGGTCATTATAGGTGGGATTTAACGTCAGATCGAAACCGCCATCGAAGGATTCCGTCAGGGTTAGTTGAGCCATTGCTGGCACGGTCATCGTCAGAATGACCAAAAAAGTAAGAACCTGTTTCATCGACTAAGCTCCTCAAGTAAAAGTGTTGACATACACTCACGGGCCCTGCTCTTACCAAAAGGAGCTAGAAAACGAACCCGCAATGCATGAATCCGTGCCGTAGACACACCGGAAGTGTCCTCGCAAGACAAGTCAGCTAGAGCAGTTGATTCTCCACAGTCAATTAGACAATAGTCCACAGAATCCTGCTATTGCTCGCATAAGCTGGGTGTTTACCTATACGACACAAGCGTAACATTATCACGCCGCGTTCAAAAGATCAAGCAATTTTACCGGATACTCCAAATAAATAAAAAATAATTCATCCAATGGGTGGTATTCATCAACATATTAGTCAAGTTAATGCCGCCGAAATGGCTACAGCCCTTTTGCCTGTCATGTATCTCATGATGGCGCGTAGAATGCAAAATATATATTATAGGCACGCCCAGTTCCTACTCACAATTTATTCGAGGGTGTCCGGGAATTGGGAGGGCGAAGGGCAAACAGCCTTGAAAGCCGCAGGTCTCCCGTACTGCGTGTCTGCGAACACGTTGCGTGTCGTGCCCGAAATGCTTACCATGATGTGGTAACATAAACACTCTCACAAGAGGAATCAGAATCATGAAAAAAACCGTATTCATGGCGGCAGTCGCCGTATTGTTCGCATTAATCGCTCTGTTCGCAAGCACGGGCATAGCCGCCGATGCCAAGAAAAGTTGCGACAATGACGAAAAAGGCTGGGTATCGATCTTCGATGGGAAAACGCTGACAGGATGGAAGGCTTCGGAACGGCCCGAGTCGTTTCGCGTTGAGGACGGCGCGATAGTGGTCAACGGATCGAGGGCACACTTGTTCTATGTCGGTCCGTTGAAGAATCACGATTTCAAAAACTTCGAGTTCAAGGCCGATGTGATGACCATGCCCAAGGCCAACTCGGGCATCTATATTCACACCCGATATCAGGATAAGGGGTGGCCCGACTGGGGTTACGAAGTCCAGGTCAACCACAGCCACGGTGACCCTAAGAAGAGCGGCGGATTGTACGACATCAAGGACGTTTTCGAGTCGCCCGCCAAGGACAACGTCTGGCTCTGCTACAACATCATCGTTCGCGGCAAGCGGATCATCGTAAAAGTCGACGGTAAGAAGGTCGTAGATTTCACCGAGCCCGACAATTTCAAACCGCCCAAGAACCACCCCTTGCGAAAACTTACCCATGGCACCTTCGCCCTCCAGGCGCACGATCCGGTGAGCAAAGTTCTTTTTAAGAACATTAAGGTCAAGCCATTGGACGACTGATCGAGAAAAAGTGGTGAATTGTAAAAGAAGAACCTACTCCAAACAAACCTGATTCCATCTTAGTTGTTTTGGGGGTACGATCATGAACTTCAAGAGGTTTGTACAAATCGTTTTAACCGTGTGTTTCTGCGGTTGTTCTATATTTACGTTCGCGGTTGATGAAACGTCGAAGCAAAACGCTGTTGCCTGCAAAGTCGGCACGGTCAAACAGTTGTTTCTCGACGATTACGTGATCGATAAAATGGATGGTCTCGAAAAGGTACTCCAACAACCGCGGCGGCACAGCAACAATCCCATCGTTCGGAACGAACATCCCTGGGAAGGTAGGGGCTTGCAGGCGCCGCTGGTTTTCTGGGACGCCGACTTGAATCTTTTCCGCATGTACTACTGGGCTCAATTGCCTAAGAAGATTTACACTTGCTACGCCACCTCGACCGATGGCATCCATTGGGAAAAGCCCCTGCTCGGACTGCATAATGGTCCCGACGGCAGCAAGGAAAACAACATTGTGCTTCGCGGCATCGGTCAAGAGGCCCGAACTCGTTATGTTGCCCGCAATCCCTACTCCAACGACCCTCAGAAGAAATACGTGGCGATGTACATCGACAATGTGCCGGGATTGACGGAGTTTGCGGCTTATTCCCCCGACGGATTAAACTGGACAACGGCCAACCGTATCGGCGATTTGCGAGGCTGCACCGGCGGACCGCCCACAGCTAATCCGCGTTATTTCCTGGTAGAACAGAAATGGGCCGAATCGCCACGGGGTCGTTACCGCGGTATCTGGAGGACCGAGAGTCAGGACCTTAAAACCTGGGGCGGAGGTAAATGGATCATCGAACGTCAAGCTGACGACGATCCCGATCTCGAATTCTACCATGCGATTTCCTGGTTCCTGGGCCAAAAGACTTATCACGGTTTGCATCTGGGCTACTACTATCCTTTTCATACGCTTCCGCAAGGGAAAAAGCTGGGCGACGGCACTCGCATGGCCGGGCTGATCGATACCTATCTGATGATCAGCCGAGACACGATCAACTGGCGGATGATCGATCGCAGCAAGCCCTTTATCCCCTGCGGAGGCAAGGATGAATGGGACGCGGGCATGGTCTTTGCGGGCCCCGAGGTTGTTGTAGGTGACGAGATCCGCTATTACTATGGCGCATGGCGGCGCGAACATAGTGCCGAGACAGATAACACCTGTGCCATCGGACTTGCCACTCTCCGCTTGGACGGATTTGTTTCCGTGGAGCCCAAGGAGAAAGAAGGTACATTGCTTACCAAACCGTTTGTACTCGAGGGTGACGCATTGGTAGTCAATGTCGACGCAAGCCGTGGATCGCTACGTGTTGAGATCCAGGACGAGTCCGGCAAAGCCATCCAAGGCTATACCACAATGGACGCAAGTGAAATCCGCGGCGACAATATCCGCGTACCTGTCACATTTAATGGCGGTAATGTCACCGGGCTGAAGGGGAAAACCGTGCGTCTGAGTTTCCATCTATGCGGTGCAAGACTTTTTGCATTCCAATTAGTCCCGAATGGCAAGAAAACATCATAGAGGTGGATGAACTCAGCTATTCCTGTAGTTTTGTCGTAACACCAGATCCAGAAGCACAATCGCGCTCATGGCTTCCACGATGGGAATCGCGCGTGGGACCACGCAGGGATCGTGGCGTCCTTTCGCTTCCAAGGTCGCCGGTTCGCCTTCGAAAGATGCGGTCTCTTGCGCCATACCGATGGTGGCCGGGGGTTTGAAGGCAAGGCGAAAAACGATCGGTTGGCCGTTGGTGATTCCACCCTGCACGCCGCCGCTATAGTTCGTGCTGGTGCCAAGCCTATCGTCCTGCCATAAAAACGTATCGTTATGCTTCGAACCGAACATACGTGCGCCGGTGAAACCCGAGCCGATTTCGAAACCCTTGGTGGCCGGAATTGACATCATGGCATGGGCCAGCACGGCTTCGGCTTTATCGAAAATCGGCTCGCCCAATCCCAGCGGGACATTTTCACAAACGCAAGTTAACACACCGCCCACCGAGTCCTTGCGATCGCGTGTTGCCGCAACCAAATCGATCATTTTGGCGGCCGCGTCTTCGTCGGGACAGCGGATGATGTTGGCATCGACCTGATCGCGGGTAACGCAATCGCCCGTCATGTCCCGCGCGTCGATGTTGCCCACCGAGCTGACCCAGGCTGTGATTCGGGTTCCAAAACGCTCGGAGAGTATCTTTTCTGCCACGGCGCCCGCCGCCACTCGTCCGATTG
>JAFGTN010000289.1 GCA_016934075.1 Pirellulales bacterium | reverse complement strand
CGCAAGGATCCGCTGTTTCTGTTTTCCGCCTTGCAACGCCACCTGGGTTATCCGCAGGTGCCCAGACCGCGCTATGGTGCCCAGGCGGAAGCCGTGCTCCCGACTCTGCAACGCAAAATCGAACGGCTGGAATCCCGCTTGAAGTTGTTGGAGGAAGAGGTTCGCGGCGGAATTAATATCACCCGGTTTTATGGACCTAAGAAACCGGGGGAGTAGCGGATCGGGGATGGCGCGGCCAAGCCGCAACCAAGTGGAGCAAAAGATTTTTTCACCACAAAAACACGAAAGTACGAAAGCACGAAAAAAAATGCAGGAACACTATTGACTCCAGCATTGTCAATGAACCTTGCCGCGGCAGAAAAGCCAGCAAATCTGCCTGGAACAGGCGCATTTGCGGCCGCATAAAAATCGTTGGCTACATCGGCATTAATAATTCTTACTAATCACCGCTATGCTTTGAATCGAAAGAATATATTAGTGGCGATTAGTGAGGATTAGTGTTCCCATGTTTGAGAGTATCCCTTTCGTGATTTCGTACTTTCGATATTTCGTGATCACTTATTGGGGAAGCGAAAAATGCTACAAATAGAAGTTTCCAGTGCCGATCAGATAGGCAAGAATTTCATTCCGGCGGAATACCTGCCCGAAGGCAAAGATGAGTTCCATCTGAGAAATATGCAAAACCCCAAGCCGGCCGGATATTGGCGGCATCTGCACTCGCATGAAATCGAAGGATTGGTTCGAAACGGGAATACGTGCGACAACTGGGATGATTTTCTGGTTACCGACCGATTCGATTTCATGTTGGTCAAGAACTCCCATTTTTCGGGCTTAGTGCGCATCGACGGCATGGAAGAACTGGTCTTGACATTCCACGATATCCAGATGCCCGTCGGTATCAGCAACAGCCATATAGTATCGTGCGACATAGGCGAAAACGTGGCCGTTCACAATATGGGCTACATGGCTCATTATATAGTGGGCGCTTTTTGTATGTTGCTGAACATCGATGAACTGCAAACCTCGAACCACGCGAAATTCGGCAACGGCATTCTCAAAGACGGCGAGTCCGAAGATATTCGCGTCTGGTTGGACCTCATCAACGAGACGGGCGGCAGGAACGTGATCCCTTTCGACGGTATGATTCCGGCCGACGCCTATATTTGGGCCAAGTATCGGGATGACGAGCAACTTCGAAAAAATCTGAAGGAGATCACGCAACGTCGCTTCAGTTCGCAGCGGGGATTCTACGGCACCATCGGCGATTATTGCGTGATCAAACACACGCGGATCATCAAAGACGTCAAAATGGGTTCGCACTGTTACGTAAAAGGCGCGAACAAGCTCAAGAATATCACCATCAATTCCACCCAGGACGAGCCCGCGCAAATCGGCGAAGGCGTGGAAATGGTTAACGGTATTATGGGACTGGGTTCCCGCGTGTTCTACGGCTGTAAGGCCGTGAGATTCGTCATGGGAAACAACTGCAGCCTGAAATATGGCGCGCGGTTGATCAATTCGTTTTTGGGCGACAACTCGACGGTCTCCTGTTGCGAGATGCTCAACAACCTGATTTTTCCGGCCCATGAACAGCATCATAACAATTCTTTTTTGACCGCGTCTCTGTTGATGGGGCAAAGCAATCTGCCGGCCGGCGCCACCATCGGTTCGAATCACAACAGCCGCGCCAACGACGGCGAAATCCAGGCCGGCCGGGGATTTTGGCCCGGCCTTTGCACCAGTGTGAAACACTCCTGCCGCTTCGCTTCCTTCACGCTTCTCTCCAAGGCCGATTATCCGGCCGAATTGGATATTTCCCTGCCGTTTTCGCTTGTTTCGGATGACGCCACCAACGGTTGCCTGCGGATCATGCCGGCCTTCTGGTGGCTCTATAATATGTACGCCCTTGCCCGCAATACCTGGAAATATTCGACTCGCGATAAACGAAAAACCAAGGTGCAGAATATCGAATTCGATTCGCTCGCACCCGATACGGCCGAGGAAATAATTGCCGCCAGAAGACTACTGGAAATCTGGACGGCCAAAGCCGTGCTCCGCGGCGAAAAGGGTCTGAAGTCTCAAAGCGAAGATGAACTCGCCCGCCTGGGCCGCAAGATGATTTCGGACGACGACGCCCGCCTTGCGGGCTTGGAAATTCTCGGCGAAAACCAGGAAAAATCCACGCGGAAAATCCTGATTGTCAAGGCCCTGGAAGGCTATCGGGCGTATGGCGAAATGCTCCACCACTACGCGGTGAAAAATCTGATTAGTTATATGCAAGAAAACAAATCGGCAAAGCTCGCCGACATGTGCAAGGCTTTAAGTGGCCCCCGCCAACCGCAATGGGCCAACCTGGGTGGTCAACTGATGCCCGAGACGCAATTGCGGGATCTGCTCGAGCGAATCAACTCGGGCGAGTTAAAGACCTGGGAAGAGATCCATCAGGCCTATGACGAACTGTGGGCCTCTTATCCTTTGCAAAAGCAAAGACACGCATTCTCCGTTTTGACATATCTTCTCGGCACGGAGTCGCTCTCCACGGAACAATGGATCGCCGCCTTGGATGAAGAATGCCGCATCCAAGAACTGATCTGCGATCGGGTATACACTTCCAGGAAAAAAGACTACGACAACCCCTTCCGCCAGGCCACCTTCCGCAATCCCCAAGAGATGAAAGCCGTCATCGGCACCGCCGAAAACAACAGCTTCGTCAAACAAGTACGCTCCGAAACCGAAGAATTAAAACAAACCGTCGCAACCATCAAAGGACGGAATTGATAGGCGTTCTAAAACTACAGCGATCTTTTCCCTTGTTTCAAACAGCCATTGGGTGCCACTGGCTGCTTGTCAGCCAGTGCTTTCACCAGGGTGACCTCACCTTGCCATCACTGACTAACAAGCATCAATCATCAATCGTCATTCACCTATACCGCCATGGCGAAATGGTTAGTGGGAAATATCGCACTTCGGTAATGCCTCCTTCAGTTTTACGACGCCTTCCTCGCTGACCTGCGTGCCGTTGAGGTACAGGTATTGGAGGCTGGTCATCCCCTGCAAATGCTCCAGACCAGCGTCGGTGACTTGTGTATTGTTGAGCCTGAGGTGTTTCAGGCTGGTCATCTCCTTCAGATGTTCCAGACCAGCATCGGTGACCTGCGTGTCCTTGAGGTTTAGGTGTGCAAGATTGTTCAGTCCTTTGATATGCTCCAGGCCAGAATCGGTGACTTTTGTGCCACCGAGGTACA
The DNA here is from genome assembly GCA_016934075.1 of Pirellulales bacterium. Taxonomy (GTDB): domain Bacteria; phylum Planctomycetota; class Planctomycetia; order Pirellulales; family Thermoguttaceae; genus JAFGTN01. The sequence goes on along the minus strand of JAFGTN010000289.1, from coordinate 944 downwards.
GTGTGGATAGTTCGCTTAGCCCCTTAAGATGCTTCAAGCCAGTACCGGTGACTTGTGTGTCCTTGAGGTACAGTATAGATAGTTTGCTCAGTCCTTGTAGATGTTCCAAACCAGTATCGGTGACTTGCGTACCATTGAGAGCTAGAGTAGTTAGTTTACTCAGCCCTTTCAGATACTCCAAACCAGTATCAGTAACTTTTGTATTATCGATGAGCAGCACTTTGAGGCTGGTCATCTCTTTTAGATGCTCGAGACCAAAGTCGGTGACTTGGATTTCTTCGAGATACAGCACATGGAGATTGGTCAACTCTTGAAGCCGTGCCAGGCCAGTATCCGTTACTTGAGCTCCTTTCAGTGTGACAGAGAAAGCCGGGCTCTCGCCAAAGCATTTCCACAACCAGCGGTCAGGTATTGGCAAATCACTCCAGTACTCTTGCGGGTAGAATTCGATCTCCACTCCAAACTTCTCAAGCTCAGCCGTTGCACTGATTTCATTTCGGATTCGTTGTATCCGATACCCTAACCAAGCAAATCCTATCGCCGCAAAAAGTGTAACAATCAACAACGTCCGCAAGCTGAATTGATACCAGCGAAGTTTAGGTTTAGATGGGTTGGGGTCGTTCAAAATTATGCCCTCAAGAGATGAAAAACGATATCACAATCATTATAGGAAACCACCCACACTTTAGCAACTTTGGAGAGGAGGGTGAATTAAAGCTGTACGCTACTTTTATTCAATTGCCATTTTGTCAAATTACTGGCATAACCCTTTCTACTTTCCATCGCTATGGCTCCTTCCTTGGTTGGTTTCTAAAAATAGTTCTTCACGGAATTTAGTGGGCACAAATGTTTTTGTCGTGCTCCGCACGAAGGTTTTTCAGGCATGGGCTAACAAAAGTATGAAAAAGAAGCTCCTCGGACCATAGAATATCCGAGGAGCCTTG
>JAFGTN010000288.1 GCA_016934075.1 Pirellulales bacterium | reverse complement strand
TGCTGATACACAATTCGCCGCAGGATTTTTGCCGGATCGATGGCTTCGGGACAGTTCAGCGTCAGGCAAATCGGCCCCGGCGACTCGTGGCCCTGCAATCGGTTGAGGTTGTATGTGAGGATCACGGGCCGGCCGCTCTCGGTGGGGATGCAGCAATTCCAACTGGCCCAAGCCCGTTGACATTTGGGCAACAAGGAGACGTCGGTGTGCACGACAGCCTCATTTACCTGATAGGGGAAAGCACCCAGTATTTCTCGTTCTGCCGGCGAGGCGTCCGAGAGCATGCCGAGTGTCTGGTCGGCATGGGCGGCCAGTACCGCGGCGTCGAACTGTTCGGGCGGTCCCTTGGGGGTTGTGATGAATACATGTGCCCCGTCGCGCCTTACCGACTCTACGGGACAACTCAAACGGACACGGTCGACCAGCGGACTCATCAACGCCCGCGCATATCTTATCGCACCACCGGGGATCGTCTTCCACTGGGGATGGTTGCGCAAGGTCAACAAACCGTGATTGTCGAAGAAACCGATAATGAAGCGGGCCGGGAAATCGCGAAAATCCCGGGGCCGTGCCGACCAGATCGACGCTCCCATAGGCACCAGGTAATTGTCGACGAACTGTGTGCTGAACCGATTCCTATCGAGAAAATCGCCCAGAGTAATAGTATCTTCTTCGCGGTTTATTAATTCCAGTGCCTTGCGGTTGAATCGCAGCACATCGTACAGCATGCGGTAGAACATGGGGCTTAGAAGATTTCGGCGCTGGGCAAACAGGCCGTTCAGCGAACTTCCTTGATATTCCAGCCCCGTACGACGGCAGCGGACGCTGAAGCTCATATCGCTGTCACGCTCGGGAATCTCTAGCAGCCTCAGCATGCGCAGGAAATCTGGATAGGTTCGGTGGTTGAATACCATAAACCCGGTGTCGACGGCAAAGGATCGGTCGAAGGCGCTTACTTCGATGGTGTTTGTGTGGCCACCGAAATAGTCGTTGGCTTCGAAGCAGTGCACCTCGTGATCTTCGGCAAGCAGCCTGGCAGCCAGCATACCGCTGATACCGGTTCCTACAACCGCGATTTTCATGACGATGCAATTCCCCCAGAAATCGCCCCGGTTCACGCCTACATGCAAACTACCCCAAACTGACTGATCTGTCAATAATGGCCACAATGGCGCCGTAGATCATGGCCACCAATTACGAGCCTGTAATCGATAATATGGCAATTATGTGACTTGACGCTGCCGTTTGAAGGTATAAGCTTGTTATTGGCACGATTGTCAAGACATTCACACACGCTTGACGACCGTACTCACATCCATAAACTTACCGGCCGTGCGATTTGGCCGCGTAGAAAGGTCCACGGAAATGAGCTTTCCCGATGAACCGCTGCTTGCGCCCGATGCTGACGGTCGCCACATCGAAGATGGCCACCGGCAGGAAGATATCGCGGCAAGGATCAAAAAACTGGTTCTCGGCCGCCCGTTCGCCGTGCTTTGCACCCAGGGTGACGGTCAACCTTACGGCTCTCTGGTCGCATACGCCATGCAGGATGATTTGCGCTTCGCCAGCTTCGCAACCCCGACGGCCACCAGAAAATATCGACTGCTCACGGAATGCGATCATATCGCCCTTTTGATCGACAATCGGCCGGAATTTCCCGAAGAGATGATGAAAGTCGAGGCCGTCACCGCAACCGGCAGGGCCACCCTGATCGAACGCGGCGAAGAGTTCGAACGCTGGGCCGCTCTGCTGACCGGGCGACATCCTTATCTATCCCACTTTGTGCGATCATCTTCGTGCGGTCTTTTTCGGGTGGAAATTGTGCGTTATCTCCACGTATCAAGATTCCAGGAGGTTCGGCAATGGATCCCCGGCAGCACTGGGTAGTTCCGCTGTCCGAAGCGGCGAACTGCCCCGAAGAACTAATCGGTGGGAAAGCGGCGAAACTCGGCTGTGCTCAAGCGGCCGGGCTTGTCGTGCCGGATGGGTTCTGCGTGACTGCTAGCGCCTACGAAGAATTTTTAGCCCAATCAGGACTGGCAAAGAGCGTCGCCATGGAACTCGGACGCAAACCTCTGGAGACAATGCGCTGGGAGGAGATCTGGGATACGGCGTTGCGGATACGATCGGAGTTCTTGCGTACGGAAATTCCCAAAGGCGTTTCAGCGGATATCTGCCGGGCCGTTAAGAAGATGCACGGTAAAGCGGTAGCGGTACGTTCCTCGGCTCTGGGTGAGGATTCAGCCGGAATCTCATTTGCCGGATTGCACGAGTCCGTGGTTGGTGTTATGGGCGAGGAAGCCGTGCTGCAGGCAGTGCGACGTGTCTGGGCATCGTTGTGGTCGGATGCGGCGCTGCTGTATCGTAGAGAACTGTCGCTCGATCCCATGCACAGCCGCATGGCGGTACTGGTGCAGGAAGTCATAGCCGAAGACCGCTCGGGCGTGGCTTTTGGCCAGGATCCGCGGAAGCTGGAAACAGACTGTGCAATCATCGAAGCGGTGCCTGGACAATGTGCGTTACTGGTGGATGGGACCGTCGACCCCGATCGGTGGATCATAAGACGCTCCACTGGCGAACTTGTCGACTGGCGTCCGGGTATCCGCGACGAGGCGGGAGCGGATCCCCTGCTTGAAGAGGACGATTTAGCCGGCGTTTTGGGGCTGTTGGGGCGGGTGGAAGAACTGTTCGGTTGGCCGCCAGACATGGAGTGGACCGGCAGAGCGGCTCGTTTGACACTTTTGCAGGCGCGCCCCATTACTACCAACGAGCCGGAAAAGGACGACGAGCGATCTTGGTATCTGAGCCTGCGCCCCGGTGCCAAGCGACTTAACGACCTGGCCAGGCGTGTTTCCGAGGAACTGATTCCCGAACTTGAGGAAGAAGGACGGCGATTTGCCGCGGAAGATCTCACCGCTTACAACGACGACGAACTGGCCGATGCGATTGATATTCGGTTAGATGCTTTGCATAAATGGCATGTGGTTTATCGGGAAGAATTCATTCCCTTTGCACACGGAGTTCGACAGCTCGCACGTTATTACAACGACGCCGTGCGTCCAAGCGATCCGTACGAATTCGTCGGTTTGCTCAAAGATCAGGATATGCTAGCCTCACGACGCAACAGAGCGTTCGCGAAACTTGCCAGGAAACTACGCACAAATAAGGTCCTGAAGGACCACCTATTGGCAATTGTCGGCCGGGAAATCCAGACCACACAAACCAATTGGCTACAGACTATCCAACCGTTACGAGAGTTAGCCGGCGGCAACGAGTTGATCGAGGACCTTGATCTACTCATACGAGACTTCATGGACATCACGGTGGGCTCGCAGCGTCTGATCGACCAGCCCGAACTAATTCTGCCCACTTTGCTGGAGTTGACAGAATCGGCTGAGACTACAGATGGGGGTGCAGAGGATGTTGGAACCACGGATACCGATGATCTTGAATCGCGGCTCTTGCAGGCGGTCGGTGATGGGCGACGTGACGAGGCGACCGAGGTGCTTCGCATCGGACGTCTAAGCTGGCACTTGCGAGACGACGACAATCTGCTTGTCAGCCGAATCGAGAGCCAGCTTTACCGTGCCGCCTCTGTTGGGGTGGAACGTTTGCGCGACAATGGTCGTCTCTCAAAGGATGGCGATTTGAGTGAAGCAGCTGTGCCCGTAATCAGTGCCGCCTTGCGGAATCCTTCGCAACAGTCAGTAGAATTACCCCGTAAAGAAGAATGTGCATCATCGTTCCAGAGCAGTTCGTCGGCGAAAGCCCGTCAGTTGGTCGGTCAGCCTGCCGCCCCGGGGCTGGCGACCGGTTCCGTGCGTCGTATCAAAAGCCCGGAATCCCTTGCCGGGTTTCGATCCGGCGAGGTCTTGTTATGTGATGCGATCCAGCCCATGATGACACATATCGTACCGCTAGCGGCCGCGGTTGTCGAAAGACGTGGCGGGATGCTGATTCATGGAGCGATTATCGCCCGCGAACTTGGAATTCCATGTGTCAACGGCATTGTCGACGTGATGGACCTGTTGGTCGACGGCGACTTGGTGACAGTCGACGGCCACCTGGGTATCGTCACAGTCGGGAAACCTGAGTTCGACCTCGAGTTGGCGGCGATTGCCGACGAAAAGAATTGATCCTGGCGAGATGATATTACTTGTGGTCTGAAAGTTGGAAAAATGAGTCCTGCTAATGGTTTAACTTGTTTGACCGGCGGAACAGGATACATCGGCGGTCGATTGTTGACTCTACTGGAGGACCGGGGGGAACATGTGCGATGCTTGACACGCCGGCCTGGGGCTTTGGCAGATCGAGCAAGTGTAAGTACTGAGATAGTGCAGGCGGACGTTTTGGATCGTGACTCGCTATCGGCTGCATTGAATGGTGTAAAAACTGCATACTACCTGGTTCATAACATGGGGTCCGGTGCGGATTTCGAAAAGAAGGATCGCCAGGGGGCAGAAAACTTCGCAGCAGTTGCCAGCGAATGTAGCATCAACAGAATCATATACCTGGGTGGCCTGGGGGAGACGTCACCTCAGCTATCCGCACACCTCCGCAGCCGGCAAGAGGTCGGCGATATCCTGCGTAGCTCGGGTTTGCAAGTTATCGAGTTTCGGGCATCGATCGTGATCGGATCGGGCAGCCTCTCCTTCGAGCTCATCCGTACACTGGTCGAACGCTTGCCGATCATGATTTGCCCCAAGTGGGTTTCCACACCGACACAGCCGATAGCCGTGGAGGATGTGTTGGAGTATCTGCTCGCCGCCTTGGATTTGCCCGATGGCGAAAGCCGCATTTTTGAAATTGGCGGCCCGGATCAGGTTTCTTACGGGGATATCATGCAGGAGTACGCACGTCAACGCGGGCTGCGACGGCGTATGATCTCTGTTCCCGTACTTACACCCTATTTGTCCAGCCTTTGGCTGGGGCTGGTCACACCGGTATACGCGCGTACCGGTCGCAAACTGATCGAAGGGTTGCGGAATCCTACAGTTGTTCAAGACGCATCAGCTTTGAAAGTATTTGACATTCGACCACGCGCCCTCCGCGAAGCCATCGAACGAGCTTTTGTCAACGAAGACCAAGAGTTTGCTATAACCCGCTGGTCCGATGCTATTTCTTCTGCCAGCGACCCGCCTGGCTGGGGTGGACGAAGATTTGGCAGCCGTATTGTAGATTCCAGGACCATTGACGTCGATGTTCCAGTCGAGGCCGCATTCGCGCCGATTAGCAGAATCGGCGGAGATACGGGTTGGTATTATGGAAACTGGCTTTGGAGAATCCGCGGTTTCTTAGATCTTATGGTGGGTGGAGTCGGCGTGCGGCGAGGTCGCCGCCACCCGGTCGATCTTCGCGCGGGCGACGCGCTGGATTTCTGGCGGGTCGAGGCTTTTCAGCCGCCTCGCCACCTTCGCCTTATGGCGGAAATGAGGCTTCCCGGTCGGGCTTGGCTGGAATTCGAGGTTTCTGAAAACGAAAACGGTTCACGCATACGTCAGACTGCCACCTTCGATCCACTCGGACTGATGGGACTTTCGTACTGGTACGCCTTGTATCCTTTACACCGTTTGGTATTCGCCGGTATGCTACACAGCATTGCCCACGCGGCCGATAGTTTCACGACAGAAGAAACAAGTGAATAGCCCCTACATCAGATGCGAGCAATTGCTTTTGGAACCTCTGCTCCCCAAGATCATTCCAATCCCACGAGCTGTCTTCCCAAGTTCACAGCCTCCTTGGGGTCGGCCGCGTAAGCGTCGGCCCCCAACTCTTTTGGCAAGTCTTCAGCATACTTGAAAGCACGTCCGCCAAGCATAATTTTCACTGCACCGTCCCTGGTACTGTTTTTCACGGCTTGAATTGTCCTTTTGACAGCCCCAAGCTGAGTTATCTGTGAAACGGATATTCCCAATAGATCCGCTTCGAAATAATCAACCGCTTGGGCCAGGTCGCGGACCGGCACATTCGCGCCAAGTAAAATAGAACGCCAGCCATCTATTTCGAAGAAGTTGGCGACAATTTGCAGGCCAATATCGTGCTGGTTGCCGGCGACCGCTGCCGCGATCATTGTCTTGCCGTTTGATGGCTGCAATGTGGCATGTGGAAGAAGTTGTGCCATCACATTCCTTGTCGTCTGCGAAGCAAAATGCTCTTCGGCTACGTTGATCTCATTGTCGATCCACATTCTCCCGAGCTCCTCTTGTGCTGGCATCAGCACCTGGGTGTAGAGCTCGCGTACGTTATGTCCGCGGTCCAAAGCCTCGATAATCAACTGACTTGCCCGTCTGCGATCACCTTCCAGCAACAGCAACAGATACTGCGAGGCCAAACGTCCTGTTTCCGTATCCGCCGGTATCCGAGCGGATAGTTCGGCGGATGGCGCATCGAAAGCTTTCAGGGCCTGGTCAATATATTCCGTGGCCAGAAGCCGGACCTGTTCGGGCAATTCGTTGGCAAGTACTTCACGCAAGCATTCCATTGCCTTGCGGTAGTTTTCGGATGGGATGCCGCGCGACTGCAGAACCCTTTTGCCCCAATGCACCTGGGAGATGAACAACTGCGGTCGATTGGCACCCACAGCAGCGGCCAGTTCATCCAAACGTACGTTCAGCCAATCCTGCCAGCCGGCGAACGAGTCGGGTTCAAAACCTTCCGCGGCGGGAGGGTATTTCTCAAGCAATTCGCCAGACGTATAACCCGCCAAGGCGCGTGACCCTGCAAGTAAAACACCGGCTAAAAAATTATTGTTTTCGTTCATGGCTTTCTCTAATTCTCAAGCGTGAAATGAATTGGTCGGCAATTGCTTATGCCGTATCCCCTTGAATTTCATTGTCTCGATCGGCGCCCATCAATTCTTTTAAGCGAATCAAACCGCGGCGAGCATGAGTTTTTACTGTCCCCAGGGGCATATCCGTGGCCTCGGATATCTTGCTTTGCGACAAGCCGTGCGTAATGGACAACTCGATAATCTGTTGCTGTTCTGGGCGCAACTGCCGTATAAAACGCCTTGCACGGGCGGCTTCTTCTTCGATTTCATTTCGCTCTTCGTCGTTAGAAGTTGATTCAACCATTTCTTCTTCGATAGATGTCGTGGCCAGCTCTCTGCTGCGACGTCTAAGGCGGTCGATCAGTCGTCTCCTGGCGATCATCGTTATGTAAGTTGCTTCAGAAGCAACCTGTGGGTCAAACCGGGCAGAGTGCCTCCATATTTCAATAAACACCTCTTGAACGGCGTCTTCGGCATCCGCGTGATTTGAGCAGAGTTTACGGGCAATCGACCATACCAGACCACTGTATTTATGTAGACACTCTTCTACGGCTAAAGAGTCACCCGAAGCAATCCGTTCTAATGTCGATTGAGACACGGAATATCACAGCCGTAAATGTGGAAACAAAAAAAGGGGGGTCCCGCCCGGGACCCCCCTAAACACGGTCCACACCAGCTTATTTCGGAATAAGAACCGTGTCAATAACATGGATCACACCGTTTCGGGTCCTGATGTCGGTTGCCGTAACGAGTGAATTGTCCACGTATACCTTGCCATCCTTGACACGAATCTTGGCCTCGGATCCCTGGACCGTTTTGACCTTCTTTAACTTCACCACATCTTCGGCCAGGACCTGGCCAGGAACTACGTGGTAAGTCAAAATTGCTGTCAGCTTCTTTTTGTTCTCGGGTTTCAACAACTCCGCTACAGTCCCCTTGGGAAGCTTCTTAAAAGCATCGTCAGTAGGAGCGAAGACCGTGAAAGGACCTTTGCCCTTCAGGGTTTTAATCAATTCGGCCGACTTTAGGGCCGTTGCCAAGGTCTTGAAATTACCTGCTTTAACAGCAGTTTCCACGATGTCCTTTTGTTTTTTTGACTTCGAGCAACAATCTCCTGCCAGGGCTACATTAGTGGCAGCAATCAAGGCCGCTACCAAAGTAAGTGTAAGTACTGTACGACTCATTTCTAACTCCTTCAGATTTTTAACGAGGGGGTGGATGTGTTATGGCCAAATCTCATTGTTTTGACCTCAAGGTAATGTTCGAGAGAGTTGTTGTGTTGGATTCATATTTAAAAAATTTTTAGAATCTGTCGTTCCAAAATAAAATCCATGTTGTAAAGTCATTCACGACAAAGGCTTGCATAATATGGCTCGAATGCACATAGTATCACAAGGCCCCCAGGATCTGCTGTGTCAGCCGAATGAAAATGTTTGGAGATAGAAAAATGGCCTTCACGAAAGCAGCTCGCGTTATCGCAATCTTTCTTGTAATGATCTTATCCCTCCTGCGATTCAGCCGCGGGGCTGATACTTGGCCGCAGTGGCGTGGGCCGAACCGTGACGGCTTCATTAGCGGACCGTCATGGCCTGATAGCCTGGCAGAGGACCGCCTCAAACTTCTCTGGCGCGTGGACCTGGGGGCCGGCTATGCGGGACCGATTGTCGCGTCTGATCGCGTGTTCGTGGCCGAGACCAAGGACCAAAAATCTGAAGTCGTAAGGGCACTTGATCGGCAATCGGGGCAAGAACTCTGGACCGCGTCCTGGCCGGGCGCGATGAAAGTGCCGTTTATGGCAAGACACAACGGTGATTGGATTCGCTCGACACCGGCGTACGATGGTGAATCGCTATATGTGGCAGGCATGAGAGATGTGCTTGTCTGTCTAAATGCCCAGAGCGTATATGTCCACACCGATTGTCATTGATGGCCACGCCTACCTGCACCTGCGCAGCAAACGTTTTACCTGCGTGGAGTTGGCCACCGGCAAACAGAAGTGGACGACAAAGCCGTACGGGAAGTATTGGAGCATGGTTGCGCAGAAGGACCGCATATTAGCACTGGACCAACGCGGGGAGTTGCTGCTGATCCAAGCTACTCCCGAGAAATTCGAACTGCTGGACTCGCGTAAGATCAGCTCCCAGGAGACTTGGGGACACCTTGCCGTGTGTGGCGATCAGGTTTTTGTCCGGGAACTGATGGGCATATCGGTTTACCGCTGGCGATAGTTTATTAACAATGTTGCAGGTTGCATGCTGCCAAGCCTTGGATTCTCCAGGATAATTAATCCTTCACAAACATACTCTTCAGCCAGCGTAACGGTGCGGCAAGATTGTCGCGCAAAGGTATCGAGCGATCGGTGATACGGTAAAGCAACATAGTCACATCATCTTCCTGGGAACGATCTCCTGTCGTTTCAGCAATACGCTCTACCAATTCCGGTAGAATTCGTTCCGGGCGATCAGAGGGAACGGAGTTCAGAATATTCTGCAACCCGGGTGTTCCTAACAGACCGCCCTCCTTGTTTGACGACTCAATCACTCCATCCGTGTAGCAAAGCACCATATCACCGATACTCATTGGTATATCGAGTTGGGTGTATTGACCTGTTTCGGTGATTCCAAACGGCATGTCATGGATGTAGCGAAAAGATCTTCCGATGATGTTTTGGAGAACTCGGCGTTCACCTCCTCGAACAACTTGTTTGGACGGATTGCATTGATATAACGCCGCATGAGACTGCGAAGATCCGAAGCCACATGAGCGATGGCATCTTGATTCATGCACCGAACTCCTGCAAGCTTTGATTGGTCACTCGGCGAGTTTCACAGGTTGCTCGTTTACGCCTTCAATGAGGCGTTTGACGGCTATGATGAGCACTCCGGTGAGAGCGAGGTTCAGCGCCAACGACAGCATGGCGACGGTAACGATCGGACCGCCAATGCCGTAGCTGAGCGAGAGCACGAGCACGCCGGCTCCCACCTCGCCGCGCGGCCACATGCCAATCGCCAACGCAAGGCGGTGACGCCAATGTGCCTCCCGTCGGTAGCAGA
>JAFGTN010000287.1 GCA_016934075.1 Pirellulales bacterium | reverse complement strand
TGCCGGTCGGCCCTCGGCTAACGATTGGCAACCGGCAGGCGGGGGCGACATCATGCACTGCTGTACCGGCAACGGAACCCGGGCGCTCTATTACGCCTGGAATAATATTCTCCAGTTCCAGGACGGCAGTCTCACGATCCATCTATTGCTGAACCGGGCGTCACCCTGGGCCGACGTGGACAGCTACGTCCCCTACGAAGGCCGGGTAGACGTTAAGGTCAAGAAGGCATGCAAGTTATCCCTGCGGATTCCAGAGTGGGTTGCCGCCAAGCAGATGAAATGCAGCATAAACGGAAAAGAACGTGCCTTATCTTCTGAAGGACGCTATGCGAATATCGGCCATGTTGCGCCCGGCGATGTCGCGACTTTGTCCTTCCCGATTTTCGAACGGACCGACAAGGTAACGATCATGGGCAAGCCGTACACGTTGATACGCAAGGGCAACGACGTAATACACATCGACCCACCGGGCAAGAACTGCCCTCTGTACCAGCGTGAAAAATATCGAGAGAAAAAAGCCCGCAGCAAAAAGAAAACACGGTTCGTCGCCAAGCAACAAATCGACTGGTAGTCGGAGCGAATTCCAAAAAATGAAGAAGGACCATCCCCTCTTGGCAATGAAAACAGCTTATAACCTGATTACACTGGCGGTAATCATGGTCCTGCTGTGTGGCTGCGGCCGGGGCATCGACCCGCGCCGCGCCGCCGTGCATGGTCGCGTCACACTGGATGGAAAACCTCTTCAAGAGGGAACGATCAGCTTTTTCCCCACGGCTGGCAACAAGGGCGCTATTGCCGGAGGACAGATCATCGACGGCTCTTATGATATCCCCCGAGCGAAAGGACCCATGAGCGGCAAAAACCGGATCGAAATCCGCGCTCCCCACAAAACCGGACGCCAAGTGTCCAGCCCGGGCGGCGGGATGATGGACGAATACGTTGACCTGGTCCCTTCGCGCTATCGCGACCAGGAGTTGCTCAAAGCGGATATCCAGTCGGATTCCAATACTTTAGACTTCAAGCTTGAATCGACGCCACGATAAAACTTTTCGACCTTGCTCACCTTCGAATAGATGATATCTCCAAATGAGATGATAACGACCATCAGAAAATACAAAGGAGTAGACGCCATGTCCGAGAAGCCTACCAGACGAGATCTATTGCGATCTGGAATCGCCGCTACCGCAGGAGTACTGGCCAGTCGAACATTCATCGCACGAGGCGCCGACACTCCTGTGAAATCTAAACCGGCGGCACCGGGCCCAAACACACAACGCTACCGTGCAACGGTTCCCGACACGCTTGATCTGGCCGAACGTGCAAAATGGGCCCTGCATGGGATCGCCGGAACGGTCGATCCGGACGACGAATACATGATGTGGTTCGAGGTCCACTGGAACAACAACCAGTCCTACTTGAAACACAATGGCTGTGACGTCGAGTGCGCACCGAAGTTCCTCGACGCCATTACCCAGTTGCGACTCATGTCGGGCGACGAACGTTTTCTCGACGTCGAGAAGAACATGGCCAGGTCGATCATGAGCTATCTCGACAAGCAAGACGGCCTCTACTACGCCCTCTACAAACCGAAACTCCCCCGCAAAAACTGGCACTTCGCCGCATATGCCGGCGGAGGACATACCACGAAGCCGGTGGACTATGCGATCCCGGGAACGTCGGGAATCCTGCTCACGGCGCTTGTCGCCCACAACGAGTTGGGGCTGACACCTTGTGAAGACCGGATCAAGGCCCTTATCCGGGGCCTGGAGAAGATTGCCATTAAGAAAGACGATTACGCCTATTACCCGGAAGGCGGCAAAACCGGCCATCCTTTTTCGCGTCCTCGATCGGGATGGATAAACACCGACGAGCCGGGTGGTGAACACGAAAGCGCTGAAGGCACCGTGGTGGCCTACTTCGGCTATGTGATTCGAGGCCTTGCGATGTGGGTGGAGCGAACCGGAGAAAAAAGCGCGCTGGAGTTTGCCCGCCAATTGGTCAATTTCGTGATGAAACCCAAGTTCTGGGGCCACCCGGCCGACCCGCCTCATGTACTCGGACGCGAGCAGGGGCACGTCGACAGCCATTTCCATGCCCGTGCCATTGCCCTGCGCGGATTGTTGGAGTATGGCATCGTCACCGGTGACACACGGATTCAGGACTTCGTCCGCTCATCGTATGAATTCATGCGTTCTTACGGCATCAACCGGATCGGGTTCATTCCCACGTGGCCTACGCACGGAGCAGGTATCCGCAACGCGATGGAAGGCTGTTTTTTGGGCGATCTGGTAGCCATGACCGTCAAGATGAGCCGGGCGGGAATCGGCGACTATTGGGACGACGCCGACCGCATCATTCGCAACCATCTGGTCGAAGCGCAACTATTACGTCGTGATCTGATGGAGCAAATCGTAAAGAACAATCCCCCCAAACCATCTCAAGGCCATCCTGGACAAATCTGTACGGAAAACGTGATAGATCGGTCCTTGGGCATCTTTGCTTCCTACCTCATGCCCACTTACGCCCAGGGAGCACGAACCATGCAGTGCTGTACCGGAAATGCCGCGCGGGGACTCTATTATGCGTGGGACGGTATCCTGCAGTGCCAGGGTCAAGAAGTGCAAGTCAACCTGCTGCTGAATCGCGCCTCGCCATGGTTGGACATCGACAGTCATTTACCGTATGAAGGCAAAGTCGTTCTTCGCAATAAGGCGGCCCGCCGAGTCGCTATTCGCATTCCCGCTTGGGTCAGGCGCGACAAACTCGGTGTGACGGTCAACACAATCAACCGGCCGTTGTCGTGGGCCGGCTCTTATCAGATAGTCGATCAACTCAAACCCGGCGATACATTGGAATTGACCTTTCCCGTTCGAGAGGAAACCGTACGGTTATCGGCCAGGACAGCCGCTAAGGTGGAGAACCAATATACTACTTACACCATGAAGTTCAGGGGCAACACCATGGTGGATATTTCGCCACGCGACAAGTCCCCGGCAAACTACCCCTTGTATCTCCGCGATCACATGAAAGCAGCCAAGGCCCCCACAATAACGGTACAGCGATTCACGACGCTGGAACCGGTGCGATGGTAGTGTGTTGCCCATAGCTGAGCTCCGAGTTTACATTTCTACCAAAATCCGCTATAATGATAATAAAGCATAAGACGTCAAATTCAGATTATGGCGTACTTTCTTCAGGAGTCGTGACGATGAGAAACTCTCGACGCGGTTTTACACTGGTGGAACTTCTGGTGGTCATCGCCATCATTGGTATCCTGATCGCCCTGCTGCTTCCGGCGGTGCAGGCGGCGAGGGCGGCGGCTCGACGGCTGCAATGCTCGAACAATCTCAAGCAGATCGGGGTGGCCATGCACCTCTACCACGACGCCAACAACCGTCTGCCGCCCGGGTCTTATAGTTGCTGTTGGGGGAACTGGATGGTTGCGATTTTCCCCTATATCGAACTCCAAGAGATGTACGACATGTACTATCACATCAAAAAGTACGATGAGGGGAATGATAAATCCTACCGCTATTCGGGCAGTCATAACCTGCCGGTCACGCAGCGGCGTTTCGCCCAGTTCACCTGCCCCAGCGACACGCCACAAACGTTTTCACCAACTCTCAAGATCACGAAGCACAACTACGCGGTGAACTACGGGACACAACCACCGGGCAGTAAATCAACATTCGGCGATACGCCGTTCGCGATGTCTGGCACTCCACTCCACCAAACGAAGTTCGACGAGATTTCCGACGGGCTGAGCCAAACCCTAATGGCCGCCGAAGTCGTACAGGGACATGACGCGCCGGGCGGATCGCCGTACGATTTACGCGGGCTGATTTGGTGGGGCTATGCCGCCGGGCTGGAAACCTACCTGATGCCGAATTCATACCAGTCCGATGTTCTCCATGACGTGAGCTACTGTTATCCCGACGACCCGGCAAACCCGCCCTGCTACGGCTATTACTCCGAACAACAACCACTGACCATGGCCGCACGAAGTCGGCACCCCGGTGGCGTGAACGCCCTCTTCTGCGATGGTTCGGTTTCATATTACTCCGACGATGTCGGCTGGGGACTCTGGCAAGCTATCGGTACCAGCCAGTCGGGTGACATCGCTGTTCCCGAATAATAGTCGAACTTGGTACGTACTTAGGCCGGGTCTCGACCGGCAATGAGAACGTCGATCACTTCCCGTCCCATTTCGCTTCTGATTCGCCGGCGGCATAGTCTTTATACACCGCTGAGATTTGCGTGGAGTCGAGCATACCCTTGTGGATCCAAACTCGGTACGAAAGCGAAAACGGTTCTCCCGGCGGAAATGTCTTTGTGTTGACACCCGGCCAACCGATACAGAGGATGCCGTAATGTCGGGTCAACCAAGTGGGCGGGAAGTCCGGGTGGTCGGGATTTACCATGAGGGTTGCGCCACTATGGATTTTCGCCTTTGATCTGGGTTCGCCGTCTTTTGGGAACATTGCCGTCAAATCGGCCCATGGTAGCCGGGTGATTTTGAGGTCGTCTTTGGTAACGCCCTTGGGAACGGAGATTGTGGGTTGATTTTTGGGACCGATGTTGTATCGCAGTGACAGTCCGCCGTAGCTTTTGCCTTCGGCTCCCAAGAGCGAAATGGGGTGGTCGACGGGTATCCATGTAAGGTGCACGTCGATGGCTTGCGAATCTTTGGCGGCTTTGAAGACTCTCAGCCAAACGCGTTCGATCATGACCTTCCGCTCGCCCACGAACCAACCGTTCTCGACGCCCAGCACGGCTGCCACGGGGCCCGTTTCGCGGTCGAGCCATTTGACAAACTTGTGGCGGATGTTTCGGCTCATCCAGAGATCGTGATCCCGGCCGTCAATGGAAACGTGTGGCCACGACCAGAAGAGTCCGTGATGGTGATAGTGGTCGCGGGGGAAATCGTCGGTTAAAACCTCTCCGTCGAGACCCCAGATGGGATGCACGTAGGCCGCCCGGTGGCGACGGAATTCGTTTTCGGGAACGTTTTTTCCGGTGATCACACCATAATTATATGCCAGCACGGGGCGCGGGCCTTCGAGCAGCGTAAGAGTGTTTTTGTTTTTGGGCTGGAATTGGAAGCTGGATTTTTGTTCATTTTTGGTATCTGGTTTGGGGAGAATTTGAAATTCTCGCGTGGGCGTGCTGCCGTCGCCGGGCGGGATGACAGCAATCAACTCGGCCATATCTTTAGCGACCGAGCCATCGCCGGCGATGCTTTTATCCCATTGGCCCACCGTATCCACTGCCGCGCCGTCGATCTCTTTGAGCAGGCAAGTTTTTCCGTCCGGCAGACCACGCTTGGCCGGAAGTGGTAAAGATATCTTCATTGCCGTTTTACGGTTCGGTACGATCAGTTTTGGTAAATCGTTGCCGGCGTCTGAGGGTTGAGCGGTTGCCGCAATGGCGAGTGATGCCATCAGCAGCATGGGAAGGCGGATGTTTCGAGACCGGGGCGGAATGCACATTGAGTTGGCCTTTACATTAGAGGGAGGTGGATTGTGCAACTGGTGGGGTGGAGTCGATTATAGCCGTCCGGTGGCGGCTGTTCAACATACATCCCCCAAAGCCCATTGCTCATACCCCAATAAAAAAACCCGCCGGCTCATATAGAGCCGACGGGCTGGAAACTAGTATTCGTTCACGCTTGGCGCCGTTATAAACGGGCTGCTGAGTGTGATTTTAGTACATATCGGGTCCGCCGTGTCCTGCCGGGGCGGCTTTTTCTTCCTTGGGGATTTCGGCAACCAGGGCGTCGCTGGTCAAGAGCAGGATAGCGACGCTGGAGGCGTTTTGCAGGGCGGTGCGGGTGACCTTGGTGGGGTCGATGACACCGGCCTTGACCATATCCTCGTAGACGCCGGTGGCTGCGTTGTAGCCCATGTTGCCCTTGGCGTCGGCTACCTTTTCGCAAACGATGCCACCGTCCTGTCCGGCGTTGGCGGCGATTTGCGTCAAGGGAGCGCGGCAGGCACGGAGCACGATGTTGTAGCCGGTTTTCTCGTCCTGTTCCAGGTCGTCGAGTTGGACCGCGGCCGAGGCACGAATCAGGGCGACACCACCGCCAG
>JAFGTN010000286.1 GCA_016934075.1 Pirellulales bacterium | reverse complement strand
GGCCGGCTTATCGCTGGCAATGATTTTGGGTGGCGCAAGGTTGACATTCACTTCTCGAACCTTCACCTGGCTGAGATCCAACTGAGGAATGATGCGGTCCAGGGATATCGTGATCGCTTTATCAGGTGGCGAGATGGCCATGATCGCCGCCGTCAGTCGTTTGGCATCCGCTTCTGCGGCATCGGGAAAGGTAACCTGTTCAATCTTGCGATCGGAAATTTCTACGAGCCGATCGGTTTTTGAGACTTGGGTCGCGGCACTGACTCGGATCGTCCCGTAGGTGCGATCCTCTTCGCCTTTTTTGGCGATGGAGATAGCAGCCCGGAACGTGATTCGCTTAAAGTCCGGCCACTCGTCAACCTGAGGTTGGTGAATAATGATGTTATATTCGTCCGTGTCATAGGCACGCGGCCAACCGCGGTCTTGAACCTCGTTCTCCGGTTCCTGAGCTTGAGCAGTCATTGCGCAAGCGAATAGTACAACAGCTATTAATTGTTTGATCTTCATGATATTTCTCCTTAATGCCAAAATATCTACGTTTTTTCAAACCACAGTTTGAGAGGACTATATCAAATGGTTTACTTCAATTCGGGAACAATAACGTCACCTGTAATCGAAAGCCCCAACCCTCCGGGCCGTTGTCGGACGATGCGGCCCAGTAGCGTGGACCGGCCTGGATTTGTAAAATCTGGGAGCCGATTTTGAGCAATTGCGACACGGTGGCGTTAATCGGCACGGACCATTCTTCGTTTTCCCAATCGTACGTCGATTCCGTATTGATTCCGAACGTCGTCTTGGTCTTGGTGATGTAGGAAACAAACGGCTGGATAAAGGTAGCGTTAATGTCGTCGCGGTCATCGTCGCCGGCTACGGACCAGATGTGGTTGGCCAATCCGCCGATTGTCCAGGGCCCGCTTTGTTTTAGCACCACCGCCGTCGGACCCAGTCCCCACTTCTCGCTGCCGAGGGTCTCGTCGGTTGCGGTTGGCAGCAACTCGACCGGCCCTGCCCCCCAGATCCATCCGCCCGCCGTCGGTTCCTTAGGCGAAAAGAACTGGCTGGCCGTAATGTCGCCAAGCCCGCATTCACTCCATCCATTCACGGGAATGTCATGCTGGTCGATAACCGGCACAATCGTTCGCGTGATCAGGTTCCATTCGTGATTCAGCGAAAGCGGAATAACGGGCTGAATATTCAGTCTGCTCATGGATCCCTCGTTATCCCGGCCAAAGTTTTCGTCATAGTTGTACTGAAACGGCACACTGATCAGACTGGCAACCGGATTTGCCAGCTTCTTGGCCAGTTCCGCCGCTGCATCCTCTTGTGCATTCTCCGGTTGTGCGGCGGCATTCTCTCGTGTATTCACTGGCTCTGCGGCTTTGTTTTCCTGTGCGATTACGGGAATCGCCAGCATTGCGACGGCTGCCGCCATAACCATTATCCAGCTATAATCTTTCATTGTTTGACTTCTTATTTTGCTTGTTTTTTCGATTATCATTTTGCGGATCTTTCATACGAGCAACCCGCGTGTTTTATGGGTGTATCAACAGGTTCACTTGACTTCCTCGATTTCTCCCAGCCGCCAGGTCTTGTCAAACCACGGTTCGAGCGGGCCATAAAGCCGGAAAAGCATGTTCCAGCCTTTGCCGGGGATGGTCTGAATCCAGTTGTTTTCCATACCCGCAGGGGACGTCGGGCCGAAGTAAACGTCCACCGAACCATCCGCATTGGTCACCAATCCCTTGTCCAGACTGCTCACTTGAGGAAAGTTCTGGTCGGTTTGGAGCATGGATCGGGTCTGGTTGTCATAAACGATGGCTGACCAGAAATCCTTCACGGGCATATTGGGTTCCACATGCAGCCGGTAGTTCTTTCCGCCGTCCAGCCCCTTGCCTTTGGAATCCACGATCCCCACGGCATACTGGGAGCCTTGGCCGACCATCTTCGCCTCCATGGCCGGGGTCACGCCGGTGGCATAGAAATAGAAGAAAGCGGCCGCATCCAGATAACGCACGCCCGGTTGCGACTCGAACTTGTAGCCGCCCAGCCACTGGCGCCACGTGCTGTTGGGATAGTAGAAAGCTTCAGGAATCCGGCTCCGATAGGTGATGGCGCGGGCGGTGGCATCGCCCACGGCCGCGGCTTCGCGCAGTATCTTTTTCATGCGTTCATCGGGCGCGAAAGGCTTGCCTTTCTCAATGCCGATGGATGCAAAGAATCCCATGGTCACCGGATCGCACGACTCGGCAGGCTCGTTCTGAACGACATCGTTGAGAAGTTCCCAGAATCTGTAATCCGCCGGAGCCACGGTGCAAAAATCCCGGTCGGACACATTCACGAACGTGTTGGCCGATGGATTGGCGGCCTGCGACAAGGGATAAATACGCGTGTTTTTGTGCAGACTCTCGATCGCGGGCTTGATGTCCCCTTTCACCGGCATGTTGCGCCAGACGAGGATGGACTCAAACGTAGGAACTTTCACGACCAAGTACCCCTGCGGCACATCGCCTTTATACCCGGGCGGCAGCAGCAAATACTTGCCGCCCTTGCCTTTGTCCGGGCCGACAACGCCGATGTCGGTGACATACCGGAACCAGAAGTCGTCGATCATGCCCAGCGTCATCGGGGGCACCTCGGCGACCAGGGGGCCGTCATGCAGGTTGATCCAAACCCACGTGTAAGGAGTTGTCGCGTTCGCCGTCAGGAAGACCGACCGCGCATTCATATTCGCTTCAAAGGTCGGTATCGTGGTGTTTGCCGGGCCAACGGTGAGCAACCCCTCACGCAGCCCGGCCATGTTCACCGGCGCCAATGCGAGCAGATAGGCCTGCACCGCCCGCTGGAAGTCGAGGTTGTCGTAAATTTTCTCAACGGAAGCATCGTCCGGGAATCCGTCGAAGAACTTCAGCGTGCCCAATCGCGTTTCCACCGTGTCCGGAATAGCGATACCGGGCGGGATGTCCGTGGTCATTTTGAATTTCTCCGCGGCCGTCGCGGAGGTCGCCATGCCGGTGAGCAGGATGATGGCGATGGCCGAAGCCAGCGCCCCGTGAAATAGCATTCTTCGTGCCTTTTTCATGATCAACTCTCCTTGATATTGGCGCCAGGGCGACCGCAAATTCGCGGGCCGCTCCGTGCCGTACTGGCCACCAAAGCGGCCCGCGTGATACACTCAAAAAGCAACAGACTTACTTCACCTCGACGGTGATCTTCGGAATGCGGCCGGTAAACCTGGACTTCGCCTCGGAGCCAATGGCCTCAACCACCGGCGTTGCCAGATCGATCCCCACGTCGGCGGTTTCGTCGGCGGAAAAGACCAGCGGCTGGGTGCGGGGAATCTTGCCTTCGGCGACTTGCTTGTCGTTGACGAAGAGTGTGCCGGCGCCGCCCTTGCCGGGGCCACCGCCCTCGTAGGCGAACTCGAAGCGGAGGGTGTGCTTGCCGGCAGGCAGTTTTTCGGCGCCGGTGATCGAGGTGCGCTCCATGCCGAGGAAGTTGTAGTGGTAGCCGGGGATGCCGTCTTTGATGTAGAGCGACCAGCCGCCAAAGCGGCCGCCCTGGACGATGAGGGCGCCGTTGGCGGTGGCGCCTTCAGGGATTTCAATCTCGGCGGTAATGGTCTTCGACTTGTTTTTGATGTTGATGAAGGTGTTCTCGGTCATGCCGGTCATGCCTTCAGCCAGGGTGATCGAGGTGCGGTCGCCCATCAGGTCGGGGCGTCCGGCGAGGGCGGGGTTCATGCGCTCGATCGAGCGGTCGTCGATGGGGAGGGCGAAGTTC
>JAFGTN010000285.1 GCA_016934075.1 Pirellulales bacterium | reverse complement strand
GCCTTTTCGCTTCCGCCGGGCATGATGCTGGGGCCCTTCAAGGCGCCCTCTTCGCCGCCGGATACGCCCGTGCCGATGTAAAGAAGGCCCTTCGACTCGACGTACTCTGTGCGGCGCTCGGTATCACTGAAGTGAGTGTTCCCACCGTCGATGATCACATCGCCGGGCGACAGATGGGGGATGATTTGGTCGATGAAGGCATCGACGGCCGGTCCGGCCTTGACCATCAGCATAACCTTGCGCGGGGCGGCCAGGTTTTCCACCAGTTCCTCGATCGAGTGGCAACCGACAATGTTCTTACCTTTGGCGCCGCCGTTAATGAAATTGTCGACCTTGCTGACCGTGCGGTTGAATACGGCCACGCTGTATCCGCGGCTTTCCATATTGAGGACCAGATTCTCGCCCATCACAGCGAGCCCGACGAGACCAATGTCACATTTTTCGGCCATTAGAGAGTTCCTTTTTTGTGTTTCGTTTCTGCTTGTGGGTATGCAGGGAATTGTTATTTGTTTGGGGGCGACCGATAAATATATTGTGGTGCGGGCTTCCAGCCTGTATTATGCAGCCAAGATGGCTGCACCACAAAACCGGCAAATTTTCATGGTGCGTCGCGGACGCACCCTACTAAAACTACGCGTCGACCGGCCAGGGCGGTTTTTCGGGCAGGTAGCCTTCGAACTCGTCCAGCAGGGCTTGCTGATATTCGCCGGCGAATGTGCCGTCGAAGAATCGATCGATGCCTTCGTCGTGGAAGCGTTTCCAACTGGCCTCTTCAGCGCCGGGATTGATGGGGAAGAACAGGGCGTTGTTGGCCACGGCGGCTTTATAGTCGCCCGGCGCGTCGCCGATCATGAGCGTGTGATCCTTGGAATAATTGACGGCCGCTCCTAACGATTCCTTCTTGGTGCCGGCTTCCTGACCGCAGATTTCAGCCACGTATTTGTCCAGGTCGTGTTCTTCCCATTCGCGTACCAGGGCCTCTTGCGGCGTTGCCGAACATACGATCACGTCGGACGTGGCGACCAGCTTCTCCAGGCTCTCGCGGACGAAGGGGAAGGGCGGCACGCCACGGACGATCTTGGTAACGTCGGCGTTGACCGCCAGCGACCATTCCAGGGCCAATTTCAGATCGGCGTCGCCGTTGGCGGCTACCGCCTTCTCCAAGGCCGGGTTACCAAGTTTGGTTTCCTTGTTCATCCAGTCGACAACCGACTGAGGAATACGAACTTCGACGCCGCGGGCTTTGACCTCGGGGCGCTTGCGGAGCCACTCGAAGGTTTCGATCAGCGCGGGAAAACGGTTGATGCCGCGGCTCTTGCTGTAGAGGTTGACGAACTCTGCCGCCTCGCGAACGTATTTGCTTATGCCCTGCAGTTCCCAGTAATTGACGATGTTGGGTATAAAGCACTCTTTATGCTTCAACTCCATGGTGTCGAACGCGCAGCCGTCGGAATCGATGCCGACGAGGAATTCATGTTTTTTTTCGAAACTGGTCATGTCACTCGTTAAATCGGTTGAAACTAATATCGCGGGGTGTGCAGGGTGCTATTTATGTGTGAGTTATCAGTCTTCAGTTATCAGTTGTCAGACTTCAGACCTCAGCATTGAACATTGGGCTTTGGACTTTGGTCATTCTTAATTCATTCTTCATTCTGATTTCGACATTCGTCATTCCCGCCCCTATTTCCTATCCGCCTGCAGTTCGTATTCCGGCAGCTTCTTCTCGGCGAAAATCGGTTCGAAGCGGGCCAGACGCTGGCGACCGTCTAACATGGGCAGGCTGGGCATCTCTTCGCCGATCAAGGGTCGGGCGTAGCGGACGAATTCGTGGGTCACGTCGTAGCCGCTTTCGGTGATCCATTCGGCGGGGAAAGTTCGTTCGCTGTTGGCCACGTCGGGCAGAGGTACCTTGTCATAACGGACGTTATAGATCATGCCCGGGTCGCGGAGAATGGTCGACATGAATCCGCTTTCGCCGTTGGCGGCCAGTTCGGCGGCTTTTTGGCCGGATCGGTAGGCCTCGTCCAGGTCGACGCACGAGGCATAGGCGATCGAATGTCGCTGGTCGGTGCCGGATACGTTGCCGCGGGCCGCGCCCTTCGTGGCCAGTCCTACCTTGTTGAGGTAGTTGACGACGGTTTGCCCCACGGTGATCTGGCTGGAACCGAACGAGGTATGCCCAAATGAGTCTTTGACTTCTCCCAGACTGCCGACGTCGAACCCTTCGCTGATGACCACCACGCAACGCCCGTTTTGGCGGAGTTGATCATTAACGTTGTCGGCAAGCTGTTCGAGCGAGCAGGGGCTTTCGGCCAGGTAGATCTGCAAGGGCATCTCCCGCGCCGGGTCGGCCAGTCGGGCGGCCGCCGGAATGAAGCCGATCTTGCGGCCCATGGCCTGTAGCACCAGCACCGGATCGGCCGGGCAGGAGCCCATGTTCTCTTCGTTGGCGTTCTGAACGGCATGCATCCAGTACTTGGCCGTCGAGCCGTAGCCGGGCGTGTGGTCGATGAGCTTGAACTCGCTATCGCCGACGTCATTGTCGATCGTCTTTGGCACCCCCACGCCGACCAGGTCCAGGCCGCGCTTTTGTGCCAAAAGCGCGATCTTATTGGCGGTATCCATCGAATCGTTGCCGCCGTTGTAGAGGAAGTAGCCGATGTCGTGGGCCTTGAAGACCTCGATCACCCGCTCGAAATCCTCGTCCTGCCCGTCCTTGAGCTTGTAGCGGCACGTGCCGATCGAACCGGCCGAGGGCGTGTACCGCAGCAAGGCCACCTCGTCGGGCGACTGGGCCGAGAGGTCGAGCAATTCTTCCTTCAAAACGCCTTCAATGCCGTGTCGGGCACCATAGACGGTGCCGATCTGATCCAAATCGCGAGCCGCCTCGATCACGCCGCGAAGACTGCTATTAATAACGGGCGTGGGCCCGCCGCTTTGGGCAACGACCAGATTCCGTGGTCTACTCATGAATACTCCCAGTTAACTGCTAGGAAATATGTCCGCAAAAGGAAGCTATTCTAACAGCCGTAAAGGAAGCCGTAAAGGAAGAGGACAATCGGTCAAAAAAACTTGCGTTCTGGTGGTGTGGTGATGGCACTGTGGAAGGGGTAAACGTCTGCTATATCGGTGGCGCAAAGTCGTAGGCCGGGTCTTGATCTTATATTTACCCACATTTTTTCGTCTTGCGACTAGGTATCTGTTGAGCATGGACTGTAGTTTCGTCCATCCTCGCCATAAAACTATCCAACCGGGGGCGTGGTCGTGTTTGCGGTTTTGGTGACTGCCCAAACGAGCCAGCGCCATGTAAAATTCGTGAACTGTTATATCCAGGCGAATCTTATGATAACGCCACGCACTTGGAACCTCACGCAAAGGCGCAAAGACGCAAGTTGGGAGTCATTTATGATAACCATCGAGCAAGATCAAGACCAACATACTCGCTCGACATCAAAGATGCTGGCATACGCTCAACTCTTGCGGCTGCCCAATGTCTTTACGGCCATGGCCGATGTTGCCATGGGATTTATCTTCGTACGCGACGTGGGCGACTTCGGACATCGGGATCTCGTCGAACTGGCATTGCTCATCGCCGCGTCGAGTTCGCTCTACCTGGCGGGCATGGTCTTGAACGACTGCTACGACTATGAAAGTGATAAAAAAGAACGCCCCCAGCGGCCACTACCGTCGGGGCGCATCGGACGCAAAACGGCTGCCCGACTTGGATGGGGACTATTGGCTTGCGGGCCGATCCTGGCGGTGGCGGCCGCGTTTTCCATCGGTTCGACTCGACCGCTCTCGGTTGCCGTAGCCTTGGCCGTTTGCGTGGTGCTTTACGACGGACCGCTGAAAAACACGCTGCTGGGCCCTCTTGCCATGGGCGTCTGCCGCATGCTCAACGTGCTCTTGGGCATGTCGGCCGCGGGGATCGATTGGGGTACGGAAAACTGGCTAGTGGCCGCCGCCGTGGGGGTTTACATCGCCGGCGTGACATTCTTCGCTCGTACCGAATCCGAGCGCAGCGACCGCGGTCGCCTGCTTATCGGCATTACGGTAATGATGCTGGGCGTTGCTATGCTGGCCCAATTGCCAAACTACATCTGGCTCACCATGACGCCCTCGCGATGGCAAATGTTCATGGCACTGATGGGCGTACTGATCGCCTGGCAATCGCTCCGCGCGGTATTCAATCCGGAATCCCGCTGTGTGCAAATAGCCGTCAAACAAGCTATCTTCTCGCTGGTCATGCTCGACGCCGCCGTGGTACTGGGAGTGGCAGGAGCGGCCCCGGCGCTGGCGGTCCTGGCACTGCTTATTCCAACCGTTGTGTTGGGGCGGTGGGTGTATTCGACTTAATTAATATGAAGACTTTAGATTTTAGCCCTATCTTGATTATCTAATGTGCGGAATCTGTTGAACGGAAAATCCTGATTCCGGAATGTTGCGAATTATTTCTATGGGTGATGTACGGCTTGAAAAATATTTGTGATCTCTGCCCGCCATCACTTGTATCTGGTATATACATATGCGATACTGCACGTAATCCTGGCTCGGTCGTTCAGGTGTTGCGAACAACACCATTCTCGCTCGACAGGGGGCATCTTCATCGCAAAAGCAAACACACGATCGTCTGGAAATTATTGCGGTAGCTAATCATCATTTCAGGGCGTTTTCGGGCTTGTCCCCGCAAACGAGTGGCAAAAGTGGTTTCTTCCAAGATTCAATTCGCGTTGACTTTATTGAGCGAAGCGTATTACTACGCTCAAGACGTCGGTGGGGACATCTGGAACTTCGCCGTGGAGATCGAGACGCTTCGAGAGGTCGGTCTCACGCCGAACGACTTCCGCTGGCTTGTGGCCAAGGGATACACCGAGCCCGGTTGCGAGAAGACGGAAACATGCGACTGCCAACGCCGGATGTCGGTTTGCCAAGGTAGATCCTTCAACAAACGGACCTGTAAGCGTCGGGCATGCTTCATTCTAACAGAAGCCGGATTGGCCTTTGCACGCGAAGTCGCCAAACAGATATCGATCGGTGAACCTCCAGCACAGCCTCCCTCCGACGACAAAAACAACGGTCGCATCCCCCTACCCCCACCGCACTGGGATGGAGAACTCCGTGAGCTACACGTAAACGGTCAACTAATCAAGCGCTACAAAACCCCGGCGCCAAACCAACAGGCCATCCTGGAAGCCTTCGAAGAAGAAGGCTGGCCACCCCACATCTACGACCCCCTGACCGTAAATCCCTCCCAAGAACAACCCCCAAAGCGCCGCCTAAACGATTCCGTCAAAGGGCTGAACAGCCACCAGAAAAATCGGTTGATTCATTTTTCGACGGACGGGACTGGGGAGGGGGTGAGGTGGGAATGGATTAATAACGGCTAGTTTTTTGACGTGGTTGAAGCGGGAGCTTTTATTTTATCCGATTTAAGCTTGTTCGACTCCGCACAGCAGTCATCATTACATCTTCACGCAATCTTCCCATGCGGTTCCAAGTTCCTTCGCTTTCTATTCCCAATTCCTTCCCATATGTGCATGCTGAACTCCTCCTAAGATCTACTTAGAATTTTTCTAGTCTTGTATGGCATCATTTTATGATCGCCAACTCATTATTATTAACATTCAGAGTTTGTTTTATCACTCATAGGAGGGATATCATGTCTCGTGGATTTGCACTTTTAGTTGGTTTGAAAAGCGTCAATCCAACCGCATATGGAGGCTGGACCGGTGAGAATGGTTGCTGGGGTTGCGAGTTGGACGTCGATAATATTCAGCGGGTGCTCACTCCCTTGGGATTCGAATTCGGTATACTCAAAACGGCCCAAGCTACATCGCACAATATTCTTAGTGCCCTCCGAGGTGCAGCACGTAACCTCAGATCAGACGACATATTTGTTTTCTACTATTCTGGTCACGGTGGACAGATTCAAGATAAGGATGGCGATGAGCCTGACAATAAAGACGAGACCTTGGTCGCA
The DNA here is from genome assembly GCA_016934075.1 of Pirellulales bacterium. GTDB lineage: Bacteria > Planctomycetota > Planctomycetia > Pirellulales > Thermoguttaceae > JAFGTN01. Next base: position 2,767 of record JAFGTN010000285.1, on the reverse strand, counting down.
TATGATAAGGAGGTTATCGACGATGACTTGAATTCTATCTGGCAATCTTTCAACGCCGGAAGCCGGATAGTAATGATAAGTGACAGTTGCAATTCCGGTTCAAACTATAAAATGAGGCTGGATATTCCATTCGAGAAGGCATCACCGATCAAGATGTTTTCCGCAATAGCTGATTGTGATCGATCATCCACAATGACCTCGCAGATGATCCACTATGGAGGTTGTCGTGATGGTGGCTCGTCCGCTGGTTATCAAGGCGGAGGAACATTTACAAGTGGTTTCTGCCGCGCGTGGTCAAGCGGAACATTTTCCGGCAACTACCGTGATTTATATGCGCGTATCCTTGAAGAGCTTCGTGGAGAAAGGCAGCAGCCACAATTCAGCGAGTATGGTCCAGTTACAGACGCATTCAGAAACCAGCGACCGTTTACAATTCTAGATCGTAGTCCGTCAACTGCCGCGGAACCCATTCCTACACGTGATGAAGTTACCCAAATTCTTTCAGCAATTCCTATCGCATGGCTGTATCAACCGAGCCTAGCGGAGAATATACCGCCCGAATCTGGGGCCCGAATCGCCCCACTCGTGGCTGCGGCTATTGGTGTGGCAGTAGGTGCAGGTATTCAACTGGGAAGTCAAGCGTTAAACAGAGCTGTAGCTTCACGTCCTTCACTACCATCAGCGGATTTCCACTGCAACCTACCGTATTCGGCAATAGAACAGCTTGCCGGCGACCTTGTCGACGCCGCTCGTGATGACCAAGAAATCGCGGATTGCTTGAGAAAAATCATAACCCAAGACTCCGACCGACCATTGCCTGTTATTGCTGCTGTATTTCTCGCAGGCGTTGCAGCAGGGGCCGCAGCGGCACGTCCATAAAAACCAACTTGTTATGCAATAGTTTTTCTTCTCGCAAAAAAAGTTCCAGAAAAAAACAAGATCCATTTTTACATTCCACAAACATGCAATAAAACATGGCCTTTTTCTGGTACTGGAGAGTCCGCTGTCAAGAAGCTTGAAATCCCGGATGAGTGGTTTCAGTCGCTTGACAATAGAATCAATGCCGCCGAACAAGCCATTCAACAGTAATGGAGGCTCCAACATTCATATAAACGTAGTTTGAGGGAGAAATAATAAATGCCGGCAGCAACTATTACCTACGATGAAGCCCGGGGGCGGATGCGGCCGGGGGATGTCATCGCTTTTGGAGGCAAGGGACACTTCTCCAATATCATCAAGTTCGCCACGTGCTCGGACGTTTCGCATGTGGGTGTGATTCTGCAAACCAAAGTATGCGATGACACCACGGATCGCTTTTTCAATCAGATCATCGAGTCGACATCCCTCAACGGATTCAACGGCGTGAACATTTCGCGATTCAGCGACCGCCTCAACGAATATGAGGGCGAGCTTTGGTGGTTGCCGCTGAAGAAAAAAATCCGCAAGGAACGTTTTGACGCGGTAGCATTCTATAACTTCCTGTTCCTGCAAGCTAAACAGCGAAAGGCCTACGACACGCCACAGGCAATTCAATCGGCGTTGGATGTGCTGGATGAGCTTCCCTTCGGGGCGCACGGGCCGGGATATGCAAGCGAGGACTTCAGCAAATTCTTCTGCTCGGAACTGGTCGCGGCGGGACTGGAAGCCGCCGGTACGGTCGGCACCATCAATGCCTCGGAAGTGACGCCGATCGATCTGTGCCGCTGGAACATCTTCGAAAAAACCTACTATCAACTCAAAGGCGACAGCGGCAAAGAAATTTCCCGCTTCAACGCCCTCGATCCGGAATTGTGGAATGTGTAGTAAAATTCTTTGTACCCGAAGCTCAATCCACGACTATACAAACTCCCCTCCCCCCTCGCGGGCTAATCACAGGCCGTAAAAACTCCCCTGCCATCTTGGCCTTCCCTCTGTTATCATGGGCTTTGTTGGTTTACACCTGTCCACCTTTGTATGCAATTTGCCCACATTTGGCCCGCCAAGGGCCGGAACCGCCGAAACATGAGTCGCGAACCGATTCTTCGCCGAGATGACGATTCACCCGACGATGAGCCCTTTGCAGACGGTGCTAACCGTCTGCCCGAGGATTTGCCGGCGGTGGATACGATGACCGGCGGGCTGGGCGACGACGATCGGGCGTTGCGGCCGCAACGGATGCGGGAAATGGTGGGTCAGCGGGCAGTATTCGAGCGTCTGGAGATCGCAGTCGATGCGGCGAGCAAGCGCGACGAACCGCTCGGGCACATCCTTTTCGATGGTCCGCCGGGTTTGGGCAAGACGACATTTGCCACCTGCATACCGCACGAGTTGGGCGTCGGTTTCCAGATCGCCAGCGGGGCCACGCTCAAGGCGCCCAAGGACCTGATCCCCTACCTGACCAACGCCGAAGAACGCAGCGTGTTGTTCATCGACGAGATTCACCGCATGCAAAAGGCCGTCGAAGAGTTCCTCTACCCGGCCATGGAGGATTTCCGCATCGACCTCACGCTGGGCGAGGGCGTCAACGCGCGGACAATCAACATGCAACTCAAGCCGTTCACGCTGATCGGCGCCACCACGCGGACCGGTCTGCTCTCGGCACCTTTGCGCGACCGCTTTCAGATGCGCGAGCACATGGAGTTCTACACGGTGGAAGAGCTGGCGCAAATCGTGCGCCGCAACGCGGGCAAGCTCCGCGTCGGGATCGACGACGACGCGGCCGTGGAAATCGCCGCCCGCAGCCGCAGCACTCCGCGGCTGGCCAACAACCGCCTGCGTTGGGTCCGCG